>CAMOHF010000200.1 GCA_946614685.1 uncultured Clostridia bacterium
CGAAGGAAGTCATCTCCATCATCGAGGAGTACCAGGCAATCGCAAAGAAACGTTTCGGCTATCATTTCGCGCATGCCTCGGATGAGTGGTACATCAATGCGGGACTGCCTTTCCCTGCCGAAGAGACCTATGACGGCTATATCCAGCTTGAAAACGGCGTGGGCATGACGCGTCTTTTGATCTCCGAAGTTACGGAAGCGGTGGAGGATTACCTTGAGGAACACGGCTCTCCCTTTGACGGAACCTACCGGGTAAGCACCGTATGCGGTACGCTGGCTTATGAGACGATGCTTGGTATTGCCGACATCATAAAAAAAGCGGCTCCGGGGATCGACTTTCAGATCCTTCCCGTGGTCAATCATTTCTTCGGAGAGAAGATCACCGTGACCGGACTTCTTACCGGGCATGATATCGTCAACCAGATCAAGGGAAAGGACCTTGGGAAAGCATTGATCTTACCCGCACAAACCTTGAAAAGTGATGAGGAAATCTTCCTCGATGACATGACTTTAAGCGAACTCCAAAACGCTTTACAAGTTCCTGTTATTATTGTACAATCTAGTGGTTTGGAACTTTTTAGGACCATTCTTGAAGCAGAAGGAGGTTTCGATGAGCAAACCGATTTTGGCCATTGTCGGACGACCCAATGTGGGAAAGTCTACACTGTTCAATACCCTGGCAGGGGATAAAATTTCAATCGTTAAAGATACACCCGGTGTTACCAGGGACAGAATCTATGCAGATGTCTCGTGGCTCAATTACCAGTTTACCATCGTTGATACCGGCGGTATCGAACCCAAATCGGATGACATCCTTTTAAAGAGCATGCGTGAACAGGCGGAGATCGCCATCGAGACCGCGGATGTGATTCTCTTCCTTACGGATGTCAGAGACGGACTTGTGGAGTCCGATCATCAGGTTGCCGATCTGCTTCGAAGATCCGGCAAGCCCGTGGTTCTTTGCGTCAATAAGGTAGACAGTTTCGAGAAGTTCGAGATGGACGTCTACGAATTCTACAATCTCGGTATCGGTGATCCGATCCCTATCTCTGCGGCATCAAGACTCGGACTCGGCGATATGCTTGACGCGTGTACGGCATATTTCCCAGAGGGCTCGGGAGAGGAGATTGAGGACGAAAGACCCAGAATTGCCATCATCGGTAAGCCGAATGTGGGTAAGTCATCCATCATCAACAAACTTCTCGGAGAGGAGCGCGTGATCGTATCCGATATTGCGGGGACCACCAGAGATGCGGTAGATACCGTTGTTACGAGAAACGGCGAAGAGTATGTCTTTATCGATACGGCCGGCCTTCGAAAGAAAAACAAGATCAAGGAAGAAATCGAACGCTACAGCATCATCCGTACCGTTGCGGCTGTTGAACGCTGTAATGTTGCTTGCCTTGTGATCGATGCGGAAGAAGGCATCACGGAGCAGGATACCAAGATTGCCGGCATCGCACATGAGCGTGGCAAGGGTATGATCATTGTCGTCAACAAGTGGGACAAGATCGAGAAGAACGATAAGACAATGAACGAGTTTACGGAGGATATCAGGCAGAAGCTTTCTTATATGCCTTATGCCGTACTCTTATTCGTTTCCGCTAAGACGGGCCAGAGAATGAACAAGCTCTTTGAGTTGATCGATATGGTGATCGCCAATCACTCCATGCGTATCGCAACAGGTGTGTTAAATGAGATTTTAGCTGAAGCTACGGCTTTAAATCAGCCGCCTTCGGATAAAGGTAAGAGACTGAGGCTCTACTACATCACCCAGGTTTCCACGAAACCACCCACCTTTGTCATTTTTGTCAATGACAAGGAACTGATGCATTTTTCATATACGAGATACATTGAGAACAAGATTCGTGAGGCCTTCGGCTTCACGGGTACACCCCTTCGCTTTATCGCGCGGGAAAGGAAGGAATCATGATCATAAGCAGATTGATCTGCCTGATTGCAGGATATTGTTTCGGTCTTTTGCAGACCGCATATATATACGGAAGGATGAACGGCATCGATATCCGTGAACATGGAAGCGGTAACGCGGGAACCACCAATGCACTCCGCGTTCTCGGCAAGAAAGCCGGACTTATCGTATTTCTGGGAGATTTCCTGAAAGCGGTGATCTGTACCATGCTGGCACGCTTTGTTATGCAGCAGATCTTCCCGAATGAGATGTACCTCTTCGTGGCTTATGCCGGACTCGGCGTTGTTCTCGGCCATAATTTCCCTTGCTATCTGGGATTTCGTGGCGGTAAGGGTATCGCAGCAACCGGAGGTGTGATCCTCGGCTTTTTGGATCCCTTGATGATAGTTTTGTGCATCCTGGCGTTCTTTGTGATCGTCCCGATCACAAGATATGTCTCCGTCGGATCCATCCTTCTTGTTACAACCTTTGCGGCGACTTACACGGTATCTGCTCTTACCGGGCGTTATCCCTTTGATACTGCGGATCCTTTGTCCGTGGAAGCAATGTATGAGAGTATCGGTATTGTATGCTTCATGGCAGGTATGGCAATCTATCGTCACCGCGCCAATATCAAACGACTTTTGGCACACGAAGAGAATAAACTGTTTTGACAGGAGGAAGATGTATGAAGATCGGCGTTATCGGTGCCGGAAGTTGGGGCATCGCACTGGCAAAATTGCTTTATGGAAACGGACATGATGTGACGGTATGGTCCATCGATCCGGAAGAAATCTCCATGCTTTCTGAGAAGAGAGAACATGTGACCAAGCTTCCCGGCGTATCACTCCCGGAGGATATGAAATTTACGACAGATGAGAAGACGGCTACGGAAGGAGCCGAGCTTTTGGTGATGGTTGTACCCTCACCTTTTATCAGAAGCACCGCGAAGAGATTCGCACCTTTTGTTACGGAAGGACAGATTGTTGTCAATGTATCAAAGGGTATCGAGGAATCTACTCTGATGCTTTTGGATGCCGTGATCGCTGAGGAACTTCCGCAGGCTGTTGTGGGTGTGCTCTCCGGACCGAGCCATGCTGAGGAGGTCGGACGCGGCATGCCGACGACCGTCGTTGCAGGATCCAAAGACTTAAGGATCGCAGAACTCATTCAGGATGTATTTATGTCCGATTTCATGCGCGTTTATACAAGCACTGATGTAACAGGTATCGAACTAGGCGCAGCGCTTAAAAATGTCATTGCGCTTGCGGCCGGAATCGCAGACGGACTCGGTTGCGGCGATAATGCCAAAGCGGCACTGATCACCCGCGGTATCGCCGAGATCACCAGACTTGGTGTTAAGATGGGCGGAAAGCCGGAGACATTCGCCGGTCTTTCGGGTATCGGTGATCTGATCGTAACCTGTGAGTGCAAGCATAGCAGAAACAGAAGAGCAGGCTGCCTGATGGGACAGGGA
>CAMOHF010000201.1 GCA_946614685.1 uncultured Clostridia bacterium
GATTCACGGAGCAGAGCAGGTGTTACAATCCATTGGTTTTAGTGAGGAAAATGCACGAAAAACGGTGAATATATATCGGGAGAGCGGCTGGCGGAGCTGTTTGATCTTTCCAGAAATGCGATCTGGAAGGGCATCAACGAGTTAAAGAAGGATGGATATCCGATCACGTCGGTGCGCAACAAAGGCTATATGCTACCGGTGTCCTCGGACATGATATCCAAGGCGGGAATCGGTCTCGCTCTAAAGGAACGGGTCGGAGAGAAGGATGCGGAAGAACTTCTCGAGAGGCTTTACGTGTATGAGACCCTTGATTCGACGAATACGCAGGCGAAGCGGGAACTTCTCATAGACGCTTTCTCCGTGACACATCAGACCACCATTGTGGCAAGGACGCAAAGCTCGGGCAGAGGGCACAGGGGCAGTGCGTTTGATTCGCCCGACGGAGGTATCTACTTCAGTATGATCCTTGATCCGAAAAAGGTGCGAAAGCCCGAACTTGTCAGCGGGGCGGTGGCGGACATGGTGACGGACATGTTCGAAGAACTCTGTGGAATCCGGGTTAAAAAGAAGAAGGACCATTCGCTTTACAAAGGGAATCGGAAAGTGTGCGGTATCCTGACCGAGGCGGTATCCGACCTTGAGACGGGCGTATACAGCAGCTTGATCGTAGGCATCGGTATCAGGGCGGAAGCGCTTGCCGGTCCGGCGGCTGAAGTACCGACAAAGAACCGTGTTATTGCGGCACTTATGGATAAACTTTCAAATCTCTAACATGTTTAATTGTCAACCTTAATTCAATTTAAGGTTGACAATTTGATTTCTCCGGATGTATAGTAGCCTCTGACGAAACTATAAGGAGAGACCTGACATGAATCATATTTTCGCACTTGCATTACTCTTGTATCTGATTGTCTTTATCGTGATCGGTATCCTGGATATCAGAAATACCAAGACTTTTACAGACTATTCCGTGGCCGGAAAAAGGCAAAGCCTCTTTGCGGTTGTTATGACGCTGCTTGCTACGGTGGTCGGCGCATCCACCACCATCGGTATCACAAATACGGTATATGATATCGGCTTCCCGGGCATTTGGTGGCTTGCCTTCGGCTCCGTCGGACTGATCCTGCAATCCGTATTTCTCTCAAAGAAGGTGAGAGAGATCGGCGCCGATACGCTTCCCGATCTGGCCGGCCGTATCGTGGGAAGACCGGCGGAACTGATCATCTCGCTCATCATCGTGATCTCCTGGATCGGTGTCATCGCCGGACAGCTGGTTGCCATGAACGCACTCATTACATTTGCACTCGGAAAGAGCAGCACGGTGATCTTTGTCATCACATCCCTCATCGTGATCGCTTATACCGCAATCGGCGGACAGATGTCTGTTGTGAAGACGGACAAGATCCAGCTTGTGATCATCCTGGCGGGTGTTGCACTCTGTATGGTGTACCTCTACGTGATAAAGGGCGACAACAACGCAACCGTTGTTCAAAATGTGGAACTCTTAAATGACAACTACAGAGTGTCCAATCTCTTTACGCAGTTCTTTGTGATCGGTGGCGTGTACTTCTTAGGCCCCGATATCATGTCCAGAAACTTTATCGCAAAGGACGGCAAGGCTGCGAAGAACGCAGCGTGGATCGCCGGCGTGGTTCTGTTTGCATTTTCCGTAGTGATCACCCTGATCGGTATGTGGATCAGGTACAACGTAACACCGGAGGAGAAGGGCAGTATGGGAGCGCTGATGTACGCGGTCTCCATCATGCCGAAGTGGGCAGCTATATTGCTTGTCTTCGGACTTTTATCCGCCATCCTTTCTTCGACGGATACCTGCATCATCAATGCGTCCACCATCTTTGTGAAAGACATCCTGAAGAAGGAAAGCGTGATGGGCGTTAGGATCACGGTGGTAGCAATCGGACTTGTGTCACTTGCACTGGTGGTTCTCGGACAGGGAGATATCATGAGTCTTCTTACAGGAGCGTACAGCATCTATACGCCGGGTGTGATCTTCCCGCTTGCGGTTGCTATTTTCGCATACAAAAAACGCCGCATTCACATCGGAATCTGGGTTGCTGCGGTAGCGGCAGGCGGACTCTTCGGAATCATGGGAAACTACTTTGCGACTGCGCTTGCCGAGATCGGTGTTCCGGCGCTTATCATGAAGTATCTTACGCTGATCGGCATGAGCGTATCATTCATCCTGTCCCTCCTGTCCCTCCGGCGAAGCGCCTGACCCCATTACGAAAGTGTTACGCACCTTGTAAATGTCCTTCGAATATGACAAAAGTCATATCGAAAACCTGCCTTTTTTCACTACAAAACAAATCAGATGATTTATATAATGAGTGTGTCAGATGAAATGACGCACTCATTTTTTATAAATCTATCAAGAAGTGGTTTCTGGAAGTGACGGAAATGATATTTGTAAGAGACAATTCGGCGTATGTTATGCTATTATGTATAATAGCAGGGTACCTGCTTCTGACGCTGAGTTTCGGTATTAATAAGGTGATATTGTGAAACGTTTAAGAATTTCAACCGTACATTTTATACCCCTCAGTTTTCTGCTTACGATACTGATCGGGACCATACTGCTGATGTTGCCGATTTCCACAGCGCCCGGCGAGGAGACGGGAATCGTCACAGCCACATTTACTTCGACCACTTCGGTCTGTGTGACGGGACTCGTCGTCGTGGATACTTACGCGCACTGGAGTACCTTCGGTCAGGCGGTGATCCTGATGCTGGTTCAGATCGGCGGACTCGGCGTGGTAGCCGTAGGCTCCATGATCATGCTGATCGGTCGAAAGAAGTTTAACTTGGGAGACAGAAAACTCCTCGGGGATTCCTTGAATATCGACAAGAACAGAGGCTTGCTTCTCTTTTTGAAACGCATCTTCAAAAGCGTGTTTGTGGTGGAAGCGGTTGGCGCGGTCCTGTTTGCGGTACGCTTTATCCCCCTGCTCGGCGCCCGAAAGGGAATCTGGGCTTCGATCTTTCAATCGGTATCCGCATTCTGCAATGCGGGTATGGATGTGGTAGGACCGAACAGCATGATCGACTTTCAGAATTCGACCTACCTGATGGGAGTTACCATGACGCTGATCGTTCTCGGAGGACTCGGCTTCGTTGTATGGTTTGACGTGATCGACGGGGTGCGCGAAGGCATCAAAAAGCATCGCTCTCCCGCGAAGATCTTTCGGAGACTTCCGGTGCACAGCAAGCTGGTTTTGATCATGACGGCAAGTCTCCTGGTAGGCGGTATGCTGTATGTGCTTGCGGCAGAGTTCCATAATCCGGATCCCATCGGCAGGATGCCGCTTTCCAAGAAAC
>CAMOHF010000202.1 GCA_946614685.1 uncultured Clostridia bacterium
TATTATGTGACGGAAGACGGAAGACTTCTTTTCGGCACCTATATCAAAAGCATCCTCGAAGCGGAAGGCTTTGTCAAGGAACTGAATCTCGATATGCTGCAGATCTATATGAGTCTTACCTATGTGGCGGGAGAGGATACCTTTTTCAAGGGTGTGAAGAAACTGATGCCCGGCCATACGCTTTCTTTTAAAGACGGTACATTTGAGATCAAAAGATACTTTGCGCCGAGCTTTGCGCCTGATGAAACAAAGACACTTGAAGATTGGGCCGACGAGATCCACAGCACACTGCAATCGCTGATGCCCGAGGTGGCGGAAACTGACGAACATGTGGAGTCCTTCCTGTCCGGCGGCGTGGATTCTTCCTATGTACTTGCCATGTCAACGGCGACCGATGCGGATTCCTGCGGCTATGATGATGAAAGATTCGATGAATCGGGTCTTGCGGAAGAGACGGCACGTATCCTGAACAAGACATTTCATCGTGCGAAGATCACACCGGAGATGTTCTTTAACGAAGTTCCCTATGTGATGGAGCATATGGAGCAACCCCTCGGTGATGCTTCGGCCATCGTATTCTCCCTCGGATGCAAGGCAACCGCGGAGCATACAAAACTGGTATATTCCGGAGAGGGATCGGATGAATTCTTCGGCGGATATAACATGTACCGGAACGCCGAGCGTTACGGAGACAACTTAAAGACGTTCTATGTGGGAAATACGAACATCATGAAGGAAGATGAGAAGAAGGAAATCCTTCGTTCCTACAATCCTGATGTGCTCCCGATCAACTTAGTGAAAGATATCTATGCGGAGAATGAGGGCATCGATCCGCTTTCCAAGATGTCGGATGTGGATATCCGTATCTGGCTTGAGGGAGACATCTATTTGAATGTCGATAAGATGTCCACGGCCTGCGGGCTTGAGGTGCGCATGCCGCTTACCGACAGGCGTATCTTTGATATCGCAAGTCGCATGCCTTCGCGCTTTAAGGTGACGGAAGAGCAAAACAAGGTCGCATTTCGTACGGCAGCAGCCAAGGTTCTTCCGGAGGAGATTGCCTTCCGAAAGAAACTCGGATTCATCGTGCCGATTCGTATCTGGATGGCGGATGACCGCTATAACGCGGACGTTCGGGCAAAATTTGCAAGCGACGCTGCGGCAAAATTCTTTGACCGTGACAAGATTCAGGCAATCTTTGATGCGTATGTCGGAGGAGATTCCGATCTTTGGAGAAAGGTTTGGACCATCTATACATTTCTCGTATGGTATGACATCTATTTTGCGTAGATCGATTACCTATAAAGCAACACATATGTCAGAAGTTCCAGAATAACGTGTAAGCGCCGTTATCTGACAGGAGGTAGTAAAATGGCAGTCGTAGACCATGTAATCACGGGAGAGATTCAGAAGGATGGAAAGTTTGAGCGCCAGCCGAACCGGTTTGTGACACCGTTCGGAGACGGGGAGGGAGAACTTCCCGTAGAGAAGGGAAGATACAGACTTCTCTGGGCACCTGTGTGTCCCTGGGCAAACCGTTCGATTATCGTTAGGCAGTTGATGGGGCTTGAGGATGTGATCTCTGTTGGCACGCTTGATCCGATCCGCCCGGATGTTCCCTGGTCCGACTGGTCATTTACTTTAGATGCGGATGGGAAGGATCCTGTGCTCGGAATCCATTTGCTGAGTGAGGCGTATAAAAAGGCAGACCCTGATTATGAGGGCAGATATACCGTTCCGGCGGTTGTGGATCTTACGACGGGAGCGGTCGTGAACAACGATTATTTTAAGCTGACCACATACTTCGAAACCGCATGGAAGAAGTATCATAAGAAAGATGCGCCCGAACTCTACCCCGAGGAATTGCGCGAGGAGATTGACGAACTGAATGCCTATATATTTAAGAATGTCAACAACGGCGTCTATAAGGCGGGATTTGCCACCAGCCAGATTGCCTATAAGCGCGCATACAATTTGGTTTTCGATGCTTTGGATGTGCTTGAGGAGAGACTGTCCGGTCAGAGATTTCTCTTCGGCGACTACATCACGGAGTCCGATGTCAGACTCTATGTAACGCTGGCTCGCTTTGACGTGGCTTACTACAACGGCTTTATGGTAAATAAAAAGATGCTCATTGACTATCCGAATCTCTGGGGATACGCGAGAGATCTCTATGCGGAAAGCGCTTTCGGAGACAACACGCACTTTGATGCCATCAAGAAGCATTACCATCTGTGCTGTCTGAAAACCAACCCGCACAACATCCTTCCGAAGGGACCGGATGTGTCCGCCTGGAAGGAGCCGACAGACCGCGCGCGTCTAAGCAGAGATCCCGAACATAAATTCAGATTGCCCTTTACGTAAACCACAAAAAATGTTATAATCCTAAAGATTGCATTAAGAATTCCCGAGACAACTGAAAAGCGTATCGAGAAAATTTTTTCGGTGGGTTTTTCAGTCGTTTCGGAGTCTTAATTCAATACAAATAAAAAGGAGACTTTGAACATGTACAAAAAGTTTGAGATGGAACTTGCAGGCAGAACACTTCGCGTGGACATCGGCAGAGTTGCAAAGCAGGCGAACGGTGCAGCTTTGATGCATTACGGCGACACCGTGGTGCTTTCCACAGCAACCGCTTCCGAGAAGCCCCGTGACGGTATCGATTTCTTCCCTCTTTCCGTAGAGTATGAGGAGAAGCTTTACTCCGTAGGTAAGATCCCCGGAGGATTCAACAAGCGCGAGGGTAAGGCATCCGAGAATGCAATCCTTACTTCCCGTGTTATCGACAGACCGATGCGTCCTTTGTTCCCGAAGGATTACAGAAACGACGTTACATTAAACAACCTGGTTCTTTCGGTTGATCCCGAGTGCTCACCGGAACTTACGGCTATGCTCGGTTCCGCGATCGCTACGGCTATTTCGGACATTCCCTTTGACGGTCCCTGCGCAACCACGCAGATCGGCATGATCGACGGTCAGTTTATCATCAACCCCAACTCCACACAGAACTTAGACTCTGATTTAAAGCTTACCGTAGCTTCCACCAGAGACAAGGTAATCATGATCGAGGCCGGTGCCAATGAGGTACCCGAGGCGAAGATGATCGAAGCAATCTACACCGCTCACGAAGTGAACCAGAAGGTGATCGCATTCATCGATCAGATTGTGGCAGAGTGCGGTAAGACAAAGCACACCTACACAAGCTGTGCGGTTCCCGAGGAACTCTTCGCAGCCATCAAGGAGATCGTACCTCCCGCAGAGATGGAGAATGCCGTATTTACCGATGAGAAGCAGGTTCGCGAGGAGAACATCCGTCAGATCAA
>CAMOHF010000203.1 GCA_946614685.1 uncultured Clostridia bacterium
TAAGGAAAGGATGGGTACTACCTGATCATCGTTACCGGAGTAAAGATCGATCTTGCCCTTTGTAAGGCTCATCAGTCTTGCGATCTGAGAAAGATTACCTGTAGCCTCCTTGATAGCCACGATGTTTTCAACATGCTCTACAAGGTAAGCTGCCGTCTCCGGCTGGATGTTGGTACCCGTACGGCTCGGTACGTTGTACATGATGATCGGAAGTTTTACGGAAGCAGCCACTTCCGTGTAATGCTTGATCAGACCCTTCTGGGTCGCCTTATTGTAGTAAGGGGTCACGATGAGCAGTCCGTCTACGCCGAACTTCTCTGCTTCCTGTGACAGATAGATCGCTGTCTCGGTGCAGTTGGAACCTGTACCTGCAACCACGGGGATTCTGTGGTTGACAACCTCTGTACAGAAGCGGATGCACTCTAAGTGCTCCTCGTGGGAAAGTGTGGATGACTCTCCTGTAGTTCCGCATACGATGATGCAGTCCGTACCGCCTGCGATCTGAAACTCGATCACCTCACGGAAACGGTCGTAATCCACGCTGCCATCCTCTTTGAAAGGGGTTACGATTGCTACGCCTGAACCTTTGAAAATTGCCATGATTTCTACCTCCGTTTTGTGCGTCTACGAGTTCGGCACGCTTCCCGCGTCCGTTTATGGTATCTCGCATAAAGTAAGCCGGCACAATGAGAGTGCCGGCTCATAAAGTCCTGTCCTTAAAAAGAAAGTCAGTAGCACTCCATCTTGCGATGACAGTTATACAGCTGTTCGCTGCATACCCAGGAATCTCCGGTTCAGACTCGGAAAAACCTTCGGCGATGCACCCTTTCCTTTATGTTCAACTGTTCTGAAACATCCCACAAAGTACTGATGAACCTCGCGCCTCTACCATAATATTTCGATTAGTATAGCACCGTAGTGCGTGATTGTCAATCGGTCTTGTCAGCAGAATCCATGCAAGATTTCACGCATAGGCCGTCTTTCCTTATTGCAATCGTACATAAGCTATACACGAGACAATGCGTCGCAAAAATTATGTAAACCTGGTGATTCTTTGTCTCAAAACCTCATACGACATAACCGCAGCCGAAACCGCTGCATTCAAAGACTCCAGCTTTCCGCACATCGGAATCCTGATCAGGCGGCTTGCCTCGGAGATCAATGCATCGGAAAGACCGTTCCCCTCATTGCCGATCATAAAAGCAACCGGACCTTTATAGTCTTCCGCATAGAAATCATTTCCGGAAAGATGTGCCGCGTAAGTGGATATCCCCAACGCTTTTAAATCCCTGACCGTCTCGATCAGATCCTCCGACCGGTACACCGGAACACGGTATACGGATCCCATCGTGGATCTTGCGACCTTCGGATTGTACAGATCGCAGGTCTCTCCCCCGAGACAGACGCCCGTGACGCCTGCGCCCTCGGCCGTCCTTATGATGGTTCCGAGATTGCCCGGATCCTGTATGTGTTCCAGGATGAGAATAAACGGTGTCTTTCCCTTCACAGCCTTTCCGACAAATTCTTCGAAGGTCAGTCTGTGACTTCTTACAACTGCCAGGATCCCCTGCGAGCGTTTTGTATCCGCCAAAGCCTGAAATACGGAATCCGATACGGTGAGAACCTCCCCCGCCTCGGGAAGACTTCCCGTATACCCCTCGGCAACCACCAGTGTGTCAAGCAGCTCCGGCGGCACCTCTAAGACTACCCGCTCGCCCTCGGTAACATATAGTCCCGTCTGCTTCCTGGTGCCTGCGTCTTTGATCAGTTTTTTGATGTCTTTGATTCTCTGATTGGAAGAGGAAGTTATGATCATGCTTTTCTCTCCGTTACTGAAATATTCTCACCGCCGAACTGCTTCTCCAGTTTCGTAACCAGTTCCTCGGTGATCCGTACACGTTTGTCATTCGGAAGACGCTTCATGCGATAGTTCTCCTCACCGTCGGCCGGAGGAAGCGCCACTTTCACGATGGATCTGCCTGCATGGTCTCCGAGTATGGAAAAGAGGGTGCGCTCATCCGCCTCGTAGGAAGCCTCATCCGCGAATTTGATCCAGAGTGTCTTTCGCTCCGCCTCCCGGTCCTCGGCGATTTCCGCAAAGGTATGAAGTTCCGAGAGGATGAGTTTACACTCCTCATCCGATACGGATGCATTGCCCGTGACAAAGACCTTACTGTCCGTGACAAGCATATCGCGATAACGCATATATTCTCTCGGGAAGACGATGACCTCCACCTCACCCATCATATCTTCGATGGTGAGAAAGGCCATGGTATCCCCGCGTTTCGTTGTCTTTATGCTGACGCTCTCGATGATACCGCCCAGAGTGTATCGCACCTTATCCTTCACGCGAAAATTTCCCGTCTCCTCATCCCAGAGGAATTCATAAGAACTCGCCGTGGTCTTTTCAGCAAGCAGATCCTTGTATGAATCCAAGGGGTGACCGCTTAAGTAGATTCCGATCATCTCCTTTTCTCTCGCAAGCAGATCTTCCTTGTCAAACTCACCCACAGGCGGATACTCTATGGTGAAACCGCTCTTGCCGTCTTCGTCCGTCACAAAATCCATCAGGGACATCTGTCCCGTCATGGCGCTCTTCTTTTCCTTCGCCACCTGATCTAAAATCATGGGGTACACCATCATCATCTGTTTTCTGGTGGCACCGAAGCTGTCAAAGGCCCCTGCCGCAATAAAGCTTTCGATGGTACGTTTATTGGCTTCCTTGTTGGACATCCGCTCGATAAAATCCTGAAGTCCCGTGAAAGGTCCGCCTTCCTCGCGTTCGCGACAGATTGCCTCCGTCACGCCGTCACCCACACTCTTGATGGCCGACATACCGTAGCGGATCGCATCTCCGTCCACCGAAAAGTCTCCGCTCCCTGTATTCACATCCGGAGGAAGCACGGCGATGCCCATAGACTTGCAGGTCTGAATATACATCTGTACCTTATCACTGTTGTTCATGACGGATGAAATGAGCGCCGCCATATATTCCTTCGGATAGTGACACTTCAGGTAGGCCGTCTGATACGCCACGATGGCGTAGCAGGCCGCATGCGACTTGTTGAACGCGTATTTTGCAAAATCAATCATATCATCAAAGATTTTATTCGCTGCCTGCTCGGATATACCGCGCGCCACACAGCCCGGCACGCCCTCCTCGGGGTTGCCGTACACAAAATACTGACGTTCGCGTTTCATCACGTCCTCTTTCTTTTTGGACATGGCACGACGCACCAGATCGCTTCGACCCATACTGTAACCCGCAAGTTCCATAACGATCTGCATAACCTGCTCCTGGTAGACGATGCATCCGTAG
>CAMOHF010000204.1 GCA_946614685.1 uncultured Clostridia bacterium
CGTAATTTTCCAGTTCATCGAAGATCGCGCTCACGTAGTTGGAGCTGATGTTTTCCGAATCGATCAATACGGCAAACTGCTTCTTTTCACTGTATGTATCTTCCATTTTATACCTCGTATCTCATACGACGGCGATAGCGCTCCGGTTAAGAAACCAGATTCGGGTAAGACCACATATCCTTCAAAACCTCATCCGTGTGAAGTCCCATATAACTGTCTTTATCGATCGCGTCGTACGCTTTCTGCATATCCTCGGCGCAGGCAAGCATAGAAAGGGGAACCCCGAGAAAGATATCATCGATGGAGATTACCATCTCACCGGGATTTAGCGTAATGCTGTCTGACGCTTCGTTGTACTTTTTGCTTGTCATGACCTCTCTTGCGGCCTCGGAGAAATAAGGCATTGCCGCGGGCAGAGAGATGTATTTCTTGTTGATGACCTTGCCTTCCGCACCGTCCTTCAAGGTGCACAGAAGTTTTTTCTCGGTCTTTTCCTTGGCACCGTAGACGAAGGCTTTCGCCGCACGGTTCATCAGATCGTCGCGGATCTCGCTTTGCGCTGCCACGAACATCATATTGATCTCGGAAAGCGTGGGACGCTTATCCGCAAACGCGGTCGCGATCAGCTTCTCAGGAGCGTATGCACCGATACCGAGGAGGAGATTTCTGTAGATTTGCTCCATCTCCTGGCGCACGGGAACCACACGTCCGTTGTCGATATCAGCCTCATGGTCCACCATCAGGCTGATGATACCTTCGCGCATCTGATTGATCCTGTCTTCCGTCACATAATCGCTCGGGAGGAACTCGCTCTGTCTCGCACCCTTCAGAAGATATCCGGTGGTCTTCTTACCCGTAACGGAAAGTTCCTCCACGGCGTTTCGAAGGTCTGCGGAAAACTGTGAGTATATCTCGGAGAGACGCTCCGCACGATTTCGAAGCAACCGGATCAGATCCCCGAAGACATCCTGAGAATCAAGGCCGTCCATAATAAGGGTCCGCTCCTTGGCAAGTGCGTCCTTTAACTGATTCTCATAGTATCCGTTCTCGGTCTCTCGCTTTGCGGCGGGAAATGTAAAGAAACGCTTTGCTACGATATCAAGGATGGACTCAACGATCCGTCCGTACTCGTTCTCCGACTTATACTCCTTCTGGAGTGCCTCGAGTTTTTTCACTTCTGCGATCATACCGCTGTCGGTCTCACAGTGTCCGACACCGGCGGAACCGATAATGTCCATGGTGATGAAGGGGCCGTACTTCTTCATATATTTGCGAAGGTGCTCCTCCACGGTAGACGTCAGTTTGTTCTTGATGGACTTCACCACAACAGGGATGTTCTGTTCCAGGCGGGACAGCTGTCTCGGAAGTCCGTTTCTTAAGTCGTCCTGTCCTTTCTTGATCAGCTTGTAGACGGGCTTCTCAAACTGGCCCATCTTGATCAGGCCGTTGATCTCAAGATGGATCTCATCACCGGGCTTTCCGAGAAGGAAGGTTCTGATCTCTCCGAAGGCTTCCTCGATATCTCTCTCAAAGGATTCATCCTTCGTAGGAAGTTCCGTGATCCGCTTGTAAGCCTCTGCGAAAATCTCGTACTCACAGATGTTTTCGATCTCCTTGATGGGTACGAGATAATCGGACTCATTGACGACTTTGAAGTAGCCCTGTCCGTCGGTATCAAAGATAGACTCGCGTAAAAGCTTTCTTCCCTCTTCGCCCTCACTGCCGCCGATATAGGTGTATCCGCAGAGTTTGCGCAGGAAGTAAGCCAGATCCATAAAGATAGTACCTGACGGAATGTAGCCCTGGTCATCCTTCTTTCCGGAGATCAGAAGACAGGTGTCGAAAATGTTTTCGCGCATGGTCAGACGGTGTGTCGTACTCTCGAAGGAGAATCCTTCACCGCGGTTGGCAATGCGCATCAGATAATCCACCTCTTTTAAAGTTGCGCAGCCGTTTGCAAGCATGACGGACTTTTTGTCCTCATCCTCACGCGCCCACTTCTCCGCAAAGAAGACATCGGGCGTAAGCAGGCAGCCGCCGATTCTGAATCCTTCCCACTTCTTGGATTTCGCATATGCCTTTAAATTGTACGTCACATCGGCAAGGATACCGCTTCCGGTACCTCCCGCCGTACTCGTTACAACGATCACATCAAGGCGGCCCGACTTTGATTTCTTATGCACCTCGTCAAGCTTCTCAAAAAGTAGGATCCTCATATCCTCGTAAGCGTTGGAGAACATCAATCTTCCGACCTGGCGATTGCCGCCGGCCCCCTCGGTTCCGATCGAAATTCTCGGAAAGTCTTCGCGCATCCACTTTGCGAGGTTTTCATGTACGGGATTGGCTTTGATACCGTTCTCAAGGACGGTCGCTAAATTCGGGCGATAGATGGATATGACTTCAAGGGCATTTAAACCGATGCCCTCCTTGCTGTCCTCAATCGTCTGCTCCATCTCCGGGATATTGGAATCGATCATCATAAAATTGATGTTATCCTCCGGCGTAAGTTCATCCGCAAGCATCCCCTTTAATGCAGTGACAACTCTGGCACCGGCTCCGCCGAGTCCGACGAACAAAACATCCCCGTTTAAGGACGGCACATCCTTGTCGTCCTTCCCAAATACTCGAATATCCTTGATCTTACTGAATTCTTCTTTTTGAGTTTCAATCAGTATCATTGTTATTCTCCCTCATTATCTGCGACTTAGTTTTTCTTGAACTCTGTCAACTCCAAACCTTCATTGTGCTCGAGAACCAGACGGATCGACCACTCATTTGCAAAGAGAAGCAAGGGGTTATCCCGCATATCCTTCACCTTCTTGCAATCACTGATCCTGGTTAACTTCGTCAGGTCCATCGTCGGATCCTTCACCCACCGGATGTAATTGTATGGCAGCGGTTCAAGTCTGATCTCACAACCGTACTCACTTTCAAGCCGGTACTTTAAGACATCAAACTGCAACACACCGACAACGCCGACGATGATCTCGGAAAGGTCCAGCACATAATCTTTGAATATCTGGATGGCGCCTTCCTGTGCGAGTTGTGTCACACCTTTCATAAACTGCTTTCGTTTCATGGTATCCACCGGAACCATTCTGGCAAAATGTTCGGGTGCGAAGGTAGGAATTCCCTCGTAGGCAAATTTCTTTCCCGGTACCGTAAGCGTATCCCCAATGGAAAAGATGCCC
This sequence comes from uncultured Clostridia bacterium, assembly GCA_946614685.1. Classification (GTDB taxonomy): domain Bacteria; phylum Bacillota; class Clostridia; order Lachnospirales; family Lachnospiraceae; genus Coprococcus_C. Next base: position 3,192 of record CAMOHF010000204.1, read on the forward strand.
GGGTCGAAGACACCGATCACATCTCCCGCATAAGCCTCGGTCAAGATCTTTCTGTCGTCCGCCATGATCTGTTGCGGCTGGGACAGCTTGAATTTT
>CAMOHF010000205.1 GCA_946614685.1 uncultured Clostridia bacterium
CCGTATCACGATCATAGATTCCGACTCTGTATCCCATACCGGTTCCTCTTTCTCACCATCCCATCAAACTGCCCAGCACGTATACCCCGTACCCAAACGCAATGGGCAAACTCATATGTACCCTGTGCTTCATCCTTACCCCCGCACAAGCATGTGCCAGAAGAAGCACGCTTCCGTAAACCGCCGTAACCACAAATGTATCGACCATCACAAAGACGATCCTATGTCCGATCAGGCTTCCAACAGCCGAAAACAGTTTCACATCTCCTGCCCCAAGCACCCCTTTCACAAAGAGAACAAAGAGGATCGCGACCGGTAAAACCACGCCGCATATCCCGTCAACCAGACCGGTAAAGCCGGCCGTAAAGATCTGCAATAGGAGCCCAAATCCCATCGCGGGCAGGGTCCACGCATTCGGGATCTTCCCCGTACGAAGATCCGCGATGCAGGCTGCAAGGATCACAGCACCCGCAGCCGAGTAGCATAGCAGCATATAACGCCTCCCTTCACAATCCGACAGGTCACCCAAATAAAGGTGTACCATTCTTATAGTGATTCCAAAAAATAATATAAAGCGGGGAAGTGAAAGATCTGACAATGAATAGAAATCCGGAGATCTTTAACGTATGTGATTGTAGTTGTACGGGTAACCTGTCTGATTGCTTTTGAAAATTGAGCAAGATCACGAATCAAGAAGTGTGTGACTTGCTGTAGACTGAATATAGCACAGGGGGTATCGGCTGACAAGTGACAGTGTGTCACAAAAATTATGTTGACCTTTATCCGACATCATGCGTAATGCCTGCGATAGCACAATATGCACATGCTTACGAGTGTATATCCGTATGATATTTTCCTGCGAACTTGCCTAGTTATGTCAACTCTTGGTAGAGGCAGGGGGAACGACGCACATACGGTGTAAGAGTTCCGGAAAGACAAGTTACTACGCATTCCGATTTACAAATCGTTCCTGACGCAACCGGCGCAGGTTTTCCATCCATGGAAAAAGAAGAAGAAATCCTGACGGATTTCTTTAAAGTCGCTCAAAGCCGCGACAGGCTGTCTGCATCGGAGATGCAGACCATATGCGCCTGCTTCGCCATCCGTGGCTCAGCTTGCTGAGTCACACGGAATGCAAGTAACTATGGTCTTTCCTCCGCTAATTTACACCGTATGTGCGTTGTCCTTGCCTCTGCCAGTTTACACCGTATGTGCGCCGACCTCCCCCCCACCAATTCTCACCATTTGCGTATCGTTGCTCTCCCCTCGAAGTATTCGCTAAAGTATAATGACATCAACATATTTCTGTGATATAATTCTGTTTTGGATTTGAGTTTCTACTTATTATAATATTCGAGGTGACATACATTATGTATCAGGTGGACTTTAACAAGCCCTGCAAAGTATTCTTTATCGGTATCGGCGGCATCAGCATGAGCGGCCTTGCCGAGATTCTTCTGATGCGCGGCTTTTCCGTATGCGGCTCCGACATGAAGGAGTCCGATATCGTCGGCATCCTGCGTGACAAGGGTGCCAAGGTTTCAATCGGGCAGGCGGCGTCCAATATCACAGAGGACATTTCCTGCGTGATCTACACCGCAGCCATTCATCCCGACAATCCGGAGTTTATGCAGGCACAGGCTTTGGGCCTTCCGATGCTGACTCGTGCCGAGCTGCTCGGTCAGGTGATGAAGCACTACCGCTACAGCATTGCAGTAAGCGGTACCCACGGAAAGACCACCACAACTTCCATGCTGTCCTGGATCCTGCTTGAGGCCGAGACAGATCCCACCGTATCCATCGGCGGTATGCTCGATGTGATCGGCGGCAACATCCGCGTCGGACACACGGACTACTTCGTGACCGAGGCCTGCGAGTACACCAACAGCTATCACGCATTGTCACCTTATATCAGTATCATTTTAAATGTCGATGCGGATCACCTCGACTTCTTCAAGGACATCCACGAGATCGAGGACTCCTTCAAGACCTTCGCCGAGAAGCTTCCGAAGGACGGACTTCTCATCGTGAACGGTGATATGGACTGCACTGACTATATAAAGAAGGATATCGTTTCCCGCGCCATCACCTTCGGCCTTAACGAGGACAACAACTATCGCGCGATTGATATCACCTTCGACGAAATGAGCCATCCCACCTACACCCTTTCCGTGGACGGCGTTCCCGCCGAGACCGTCACTCTTTCCGTGACCGGCATCCACAACGTCATGAACTCTCTTTCCGCCATCGCGGCTGCCGACTTCCTCGGAATCGATCGTGCAGCGACGCTCCGCGGACTTGCAAAGTGCAGCAGTGCCAAGAGACGCTTCGAGAAGAAGGGTATCACGGCAAGCGGCATCACCGTGATCGACGACTATGCACACCATCCCACCGAGATTTCCGCAACCCTTACGGCCGCGAAGAATCTGAACGCCGAAAAGCTTGTGGTATGCTTCCAGCCGCACACCTACACCAGAACGAAGGCACTCCTTCCGGAATTTGCCGAGGCCCTCACCCTTGCGGACGAGGTTTTGCTCGCAGATATCTACGCCGCCAGAGAGAAGGATGACGGTTCCGTCTCCTCCAAAGACCTTGCGGAAGCCATCAATGCCAAGGGCGGACACGCAGTTTACCTCGGGGACTTTGCATCCATCACAGACTACGTCAAAAACAACTGCAAAAAAAATTATTTGTTGATAACTATGGGTGCCGGAAACATAGACAGCATCGGAGATCTGCTCCTAAAAAAATAATTATCCACATTATCCACACGTCCACACTGTTAGACAAACAGAGTGGACGTTTTTATTTCAGTTTACATAATTCACAGACAGATGACACGGATTCCACGGCTTTTTCACCTTCCCGAAATTATGGTAAGCACCTATCCACACTATCAACATTTTCCACAATTTTTGTAGCATATTACAAGAAAAAGTGTTCGGTTGAAATCTAAAAATCTTATGCTATAATTCATCTTGCAATTCACAAAACAGGGGAAGGTTTTGTATGAACAAGATTACGATTTCAACAGAAAACAGCGAGACTTACTCGTCGATTTCCAATTTCTTTATCGACTACTACATGACGGACGCCAACGGCGAATTCGTCAAAGTATATCTCTATCTGATCAGACTGTTGGGTAAGGAATCCCAGATCTCCGTGGCAGAGATTGCTGACCACTTCAGCCTCACGGAGAACGATATCTGCCGTGCGATCAAGTACTGGATCTCCAAGAATGTCCTCCGTCTCAACTACGACGGACGCGGACGTCTTTCCGGTATCGT
>CAMOHF010000206.1 GCA_946614685.1 uncultured Clostridia bacterium
CTCCGTCGGATCCTGTCTTACCGTGATGGAGTGCAGGTCCATAATCCCGTAGAAACACTTGATATCCTCTTCATCTGCGAGATTGACCCAATTCTTCAGTGCTCCGAGGTAATTTCCAAGGGTGATCATACCCGTGGACTGCATACCGGAGAGCATGGTCTTCTTGCCGTCTATCATCTCAGTCGTCCTTTCGTTCTCAATCGTCGCTTGCAGGCATATTCATGATCTGACGCTTTCTCGCCATCTCATCGCTTGCAAGATACTCGTCGTAGGTGGTCTGCTTATCGATCAGACCTGTATTGGTAAGTTCCATAATGCGGTTGGCCGTCGTCTGTACGAACTGATGGTCCTGACAGGCGAAGAGGCAGACACCGCCGAACTTGATCAAACCGTTGTTTAATGCGGTGATGGACTCCATGTCCAGGTGGTTGGTGGGCTCATCGAGGATCAGGACATTGGCGCCCATGATCATCATCTTGGAAAGAAGGCAGCGCACCTTCTCACCACCGGAGAGCACCTTCACCTTCTTCACGCCGTCATCACCGGCAAAGAGCATACGTCCGAGGAAACCGCGCACATAGGTGGTATCCTTGTCATCGGAATACTGTGCCAGCCAGTCCGCGATGATCAGGTCGTTGTCGAACTCCTTGGTGTTATCCTTCGGGAAGTATCCCTGCGTTGTGGTCACACCCCACTTGTACTCGCCCTCATCCGGCTCAAGCTCGCCGGCAAGGATCTGGAACAGAGTTGTCGTAGCGATGGTATTCGGTCCGACAAACGCGATCTTGTCCTCTCTTCCGACGGTGAAGGAGATATCATCGAGTACCTTCTCTCCGTCGATAGTCTTTGAAATATGGGATACCGTAAGGACCTCGTTGCCGATCTCTCTCTTCGGACGGAAGTCGATGTACGGATACTTTCTGCTGGAAGGCTTGATCTCGTCAAGCTCGATCTTCTCCAACGCACGCTTTCTGGATGTCGCCTGCTTGGACTTGGATGCGTTCGCCGAGAATCTCTGGATAAACTCCTGCAGCTCCTTGATCTTCTCTTCCTTCTTCTTGTTCGCTTCCTTCATCTGACGGATCATCAACTGGCTGGACTCGTACCAGAAATCGTAGTTGCCCGCGTAAAGCGTGATCTTCGCATAGTCAATGTCCGCGATGTGCGTACAAACCTTGTTCAGGAAGTAACGGTCATGGGATACCACGATGACCGTGTTCTCGAATTCGATCAGGAACTCCTCAAGCCATGCGATCGCATCAAGGTCGAGGTGGTTGGTGGGCTCGTCCAAAAGAAGGACATCGGGATTACCGAAGAGTGCCTGTGCCAAAAGCACCTTCACCTTGAGGTTACCGTCAAGTTCACTCATCTGCTTGTAGTGAATGTCGGTGTCAACGCCGAGACCGTTTAAAAGCATAGCCGCGTCGGACTCTGCATTCCAGCCGTCCATCTCGGCAAATTCGCCCTCAAGCTCTGAAGCACGGATACCGTCCTCGTCGGAAAAGTCTTCCTTCGCATAGATGGCATCCTTCTCCTTCATGATATCATACAGGCGCTTGTTGCCCATAATGACGGTGTCCATGACATTATACTCGTCAAATTTAAAGTGGTCCTGCTGCAGCACAGACAGACGTTCGCCGTCGTTCATGATGACCTCGCCCTTGGAAGGCTCGATGTCACCGGAAAGGATCTTCAAAAAGGTGGACTTTCCGGCACCGTTGGCACCGATCAGGCCGTAGCAGTTTCCTTCCGTGAACTTGATATTGACGTCTTCAAACAGCGCCTTCTTACCGAAGCGCAGTGTCACATTGTTCGCACTGATCATATGGGTTCCTCTCTTACTTCTTGATGTACTTCAAAAGATCTGCGGTGCGGTCACCGTTGATACTTGCCACGGTCACGTAAGCCACGTAATCACCGTTGATATAGTAGAACTGCTTTTCATATCCGGTAAGCCCGCCGTTCACTAAGATCGCATCAAGCATAGGCTCGGTTCTTCCGGCAACCTCTACTTCCACATTGTTCATGGACTGAACCTCGATGCCCTGGTTCTCAAGCTGTGTCTTGGTGGTGTCCACGATCATTGCGGTTATCTGCTTCTTGTCAAGGCTCATTCCTGAGAAAGGCTTGGACACCTGGATATTGATGGAATCACCCGTGGTCGGATCCGCAATGTATAAATCCGCGTAGGTACGTCCCTTGGTGCTCTCGATGTTGCTCTTTACCGTCTCAACGTTATAATCTTCCTCTGAAACACCGGACTGACCTGCAAGGGTCTTTGTATCGCCGACGGTCCATCCTTCGGGTACCTGGATCTCAATACCGAAGAAATCGTTGGTATATACATCTCCGTTCACCTGTCCGAGCTGAAAGTCGCCGCTTGTTACCACTGTGTCCCCGGCGCCATCCTCTGTCGTTACATCGTCAGTTGCCTGTGTATCTGCTTCTGTCTCCGGAAGAAGGATGTTTGCTTCCGTAGTCACGGATGCGGATGTCGTATCGTCCGTATCCTTCTCGCCGCAACCCCATGCACTGAGTGCAAGAACCGCACATGCGCCGAGAACTGCGAGTGCTTTCAAATTCTTTTTCATGTTTTTACTCCTTTTATTTTAAGAATGCATTTTTGACACTTACGGTAGAGGATTATACCGCATTCATGCGCTAAAATCAAGCATTGTGCCTTCGACAGCGGGTTTCTTCACGCCGATCGTTTCCATGATCCGCTCTCTTTATATGATGGCTATCGGTTCGCGATTCGGGTCCTGTTCGAAGGAAAGCAGTGCGATCAGCGCTATAAGTATCCCGAGCTCCTTGTAGCTTGAGCCGGGTGTCTGGATCTGCATATCATAGTCCCTGTTGACGTACCACACAACGGTGCCGAGGGAGGCATCCGGTTTCAGCATGCCGATATCGGAATGCAAAACAGCCTTGAAATGCTTTTTATCCACAAAGAAGCATCTTTTGTTTGTAACGACATAGAAATCCTTTCCCTGGGAGTAAATGCCCTTGTTGCAATAAAGAAGGATTTCTTCCCCCGGGTCCATCTCTTTTTGGATCTTCGGCAGAAACAGCTGAAACTTCTCCTCGCGTACACCCTTTGCGGCACAGTCGTCTTTCAATGTGCATTTTTTGGAAATGTACTCAGAGATTTCCCCGGCCGTCCCGAAATTCTTCAGGCAAAAGTCGATCGCATTCATGCATTCCGCAAAGTGATCAGCTTCCATCATTCTGTCAAGATCAACCTCGATCGAGAACATCGACGAGGAAAAACCGGGCTTG
>CAMOHF010000207.1 GCA_946614685.1 uncultured Clostridia bacterium
CTCCTTGGCAAGGAGGTGCTCCACCGCTGAGCCACTCGCGCATGTGTCGTTTGACGACTTGACTAATATATCATAATGATTTAGAATTGTCAACCTAATATTTTGTATTTTTTTCAGTGGGGAAAAATCGATGAAAAACAAGAAAATCAGAGAAGAAATAAAGAAGAAAACAGACGGGAATGCAGGAGAACCCGCAGAAAAAGAATTGACGCAGGCAAAAAAGGAGCACGAAGACGCAACCGGATCGACCGAGATGACAGAAACGCCTGAAACGGAAGAAACGACCGGGACGGAAGAAGAGCCTGAGTCGGAAGCGCCCGGCAAGATCAAGCGTGCCATCAGATATACGACGCATACCTGGATCTTTCGCTGCTTTTTGCTCGGACTGATCTTGGAGATCGTTCTGGAGATGCTTGGCAGAAGATCATTTTTTGCGGCGTTCACCTTTATCGCGCATTCGCCGATCGTGTATCTTTACAATGCGTCGATTATCTTCTTCACGCTGCTTTTTGCGCTGTTTTTACGAAAGCGTATCTTCGGTATGGTATGTATCTCGACGGTATGGCTGGTGTGCGGTATCGCCAATTTCGTGGTACTCGGTTATCGAGTGACCCCATTTGCCGCCATCGATTTCCTGATGGTTCGTGATGTGATCTCCATGATCGATGTCTACTTCAAACCCTGGCAGCTTGTGATGCTTGCAATCTTCTTTGTGGCTTTGATCATCGGACTTGTGATCTTATTTAAGAAGACACCGAGGGTGGAGGGCAGTAAGCATATCAAACGCTACATCTTCGCCTGTATGTTTGTATGGGTTTTGCTCTTCAGTTTTACCAAACTGAACGTGAAGTACAACGTGATCTCGGATGATTTTGCCAATCTCGGCATGGCCTATAAGGATTACGGATTTGCATACTGCTTTACCAACAGTATTATCGATAACGGTATCAGCAAGCCCGTGGAGTACGAGAAATCCTCCGTCAAGAAGATCAAGCGTGAGTTGATCGAGGTTCCGGATCCTGAGAAGGAACCCCGCGTAAAGCCCAATATCATCGTGATCCAGTTAGAGAGCTTCTTTGACCCGAAGCCGGTGAAACACTTGGCGCTGTCTGCGGATCCGGTTCCGAATTTTACAAGATTCAAAAGCCAGTACCCTTCGGGATATCTGACGGTACCGGCACTTGGTGCGGGTACGGCCAACTCCGAGTTTGAAGTGCTTACCGGAATCAAGTCCTCCTACTTCGGAGCGGGAGAGTACCCGTATAAGACTACCGTGAACAAGGTTCCCTGTGTCGGTATGTGCAGTCTGCTGCATGATCAGGGATACGGCTGCTATGCCATCCATAACAACACGGCTGCTTTCTATGACAGACAGCATGTGTATGACGAGATGGGGTTTGACGCATTTATCTCATCAGAGTATATGTACGACGTGGATCATACGCCCACGGGATGGATCAAGGACAAGACCCTGGTCGGAGATATTATGGATTGCCTGGATCAGACCGATGGCGTGGACTTTGTGTTTACCATCAGTGTACAGGGACACGGCAAGTATCCGGATACGAAGTCAGAGACGAAGAACCATGTGGATCTCACCTATGATTACTCCGAGATCCCGCTTGCTTATCATTACAATGTCGAGAATGCATTTCAATATTATGTAAATCAGATCTATGAGATGGATGAGATGATCGGAGATTTGAAGGAGAAGCTGGATGCGAGAAAAGAACCTTATGTACTTGTTCTCTACGGCGATCATCTTCCTTCGCTCGATATCGGTGAGGATCAGCTTCCCTCCACACTGTTCCAGACCGAGTATGTCATGGTGAACAACATCGGTCTTACCCTCCGTGACAAAGATATCGCTGCACATGAACTCTCCAACAGACTATTCGAGGGACTCGGTTATCCCATGAGTTTTACACAGAAGGCGCATGTGCTTTATTCCGGAGAAGAACTCGATGAAAAACTGGAGATGCTTTCCTACGACATGCTGTTCGGAGATGATTACCTCTACAACGGCAAGATCCCGGTGGAAGCACCGCACATGAAACTTGGCGTTCACGAGATCAAGATCGACGGGGTCAAAAATGAACCGGACCATATGGTGGTCACGGGGGAAAACTTCAATACATTTTCAGTGGTGTATGAAGATGACGACGCCTTGGAAACGAGTTATGTCAACCGAACGACGCTGATGGTGGAGGATCATGCGGCCGAGCCCGGCAAGGTATATACAGTCCGTCAGGTTACCAAATCCCACCATGAACTTACGTCATCGGAACCGTATAGCTACTAAATGACACTTTTTCTTAAGAAGTGTTTGAATAGTTCTTCGAAGTGTGGTAAACTATCCCTACTGAATATGTAAGATAGGAGAAGAGATATGATCCCGGCTATGGACGTAAACAACATAAATCCTTTTTTGCAATCCAGTATTTCCATTGTGGAGAGCGTAACTCAGATGAAGCTTGCGGTAGGCAAGCCCGAGAAGACGGATTTCCATATCACGGACAAGACCTACGCAATACAGGTAGGTGTCGTCGGAGCGATGAAGGGTCAGGTGGTCCTGGCTTTGAAGGAACCTTACGCGATGGAAGTAGCATCGAAGATGATGTTCGGTATGCCGGTGACGGAGTTGGACGAGATGGCTTCATCCGCCTTGAACGAGTTATCCAATATGATCATGGGTAACACGGCGACGATCTTCTCGACACTGGGCACTTTGATTGACATTACACCGCCGCTTGCGGTGTATGGCGAGAACCTTCAGCTAAAGACCGACATAGACGGCCTCAAGGTTCCGCTCTTATATGACGGAAAAGATTACATCAATCTATACATCTGCGTATATAAGGAATAACCACAAAGTGAAATCGAATGCTTGCATTCGGTTTCATTTGTTATAATCACATGAAAGCATAAAGAAAGGAAGGTTAAAAGGAACATGGCAGAGATTATCGGAAAAGGCATTACATTTGACGACGTCCTCTTGGTACCGCAGTACTCGGAGATCATCCCGAATGATGTCGATCTATCTACCAAGCTGACCAAGAAAATTACACTGAACATTCCGCTGATGAGCGCCGGTATGGATACCGTAACGGAATATCGCATGGCGATCGCTATGGCAAGACAAGGCGGTATCGGCGTTATTCACAAGAATATGTCGATTGCGCAGCAGGCGGAAGAGGTAGATAAAGTAAAGCGTTCGGAGAACGGAGTTATCTCCGCTCCTTTCTCTCTGTCACCC
>CAMOHF010000208.1 GCA_946614685.1 uncultured Clostridia bacterium
CGACTTCTTCTCGGAAAGGTCGATCTCAGGCTTAAACACCTTTGGCTTGAACTCACCCGTCAGAATCTCCGTGGGCTCACGGTCCGCGTCAGTTTCTTCGGCCTCGTCATCTGCTTCGCGAGCTTCATCGGCGTTATAATCAGCCGCATCGTCCAGAGCGTTCTCGTCGGAGGTGTCCTCCGCATCGGTTTCGGTCACCTCATCCGCCTCGTCGGTTTCATCGACTTCATCGGCTTCGTCGTCCGCATCAGCATCATCATCGTCGTAATTTTCGGACAATTCGGCCTCGCGTTCTTCCTTATCAAGTTCCTCCAGCACATCCCAGGAAGACTGGGGTGTGGATTCCTTCTTGTCTTTTTTCTTCTTCATGGTAGTTCTCCTGTCTCATTGGTCCTAAAACTCAACCCGTTCATTATAACAACTACAGCTTAATTGTTCAAGAAACACTTTACTTTTTAAACTTCAATGGTATAATGTTTAGGCTGAGTCACTTATATAGAAGGGAAAGGACACGATAACATCATGAAAAAGAACATCGAAATCCGCTGGCACGGACGAGGTGGACAGGGTGCCAAAACCGCAGCGCTCCTGCTCGCCGATGTAGCGTTCAATACCGGTATGTATGTGCAGGGTTTCCCGGAATACGGCCCCGAGCGTATGGGTGCGCCCATCACCGCTTATAACCGCTTAAGTTCCGACGAGATCCGCGTACATTCCAATATATACGAGCCGGAGTATGTAGTCGTCGTTGACGAAACACTCCTCCACAGTGTGGATGTAACCTCCGGCCTCTCCGAAGACGGTGCGATCATCATCAACACCGCAGAGCCGAAGGAGAAAATCATTCCCCTCCTCAAAGGATACAAGGGACGCGTCTACACCATCGATGCAAGACGTATCTCCATGGAGACTCTGGGCAAGTACTTCCCCAACTCTCCGATGCTCGCCGCAGTCGTCAAGGTGACCGGCGTTATGGAAAAGGATGTATTCCTCGCAGAGATGGAAGCCTCCTACCGACACAAATTTGCGAAAAAACCCGAGGTCATCGAAGGCAACATGCGCGCTCTGACCATGGCATTTGAGGAGGTGCAGTGATGTCCCAGCCTACAGACGTACTTGAGATCAACGAAAAAAGCCCTTATTACGATATCACCCCCGGCAACCAGATTTACGGTGGCGGCGGTGCCAAGAAATTCAACACCGGCGAGTGGAGAACCGAGACCCCTGTGATCGATTGGGACAAATGTACCCACTGCCTGCTTTGCACACCCTGCTGTCCCGACAGCTGTATCCCCGTGAAGGACGGCAAGCGCGAAGATTTTGATTATGACCACTGCAAGGGCTGCGGAATCTGTTCCAAGGTCTGCAGCTTCGGTGCGATCACGATGAAGGAGGGCATCTGATATGGGTATCCGCGAAAGAATGTCAGGTAACGAAGCAGTTGCCCACGCAATCAAACAAGTCAATCCCGACGTGATGGCTGCATTTCCCATCACGCCTTCCACGGAAATCCCTCAGATGGTTTCCACATTTATCGCAAACGGCGAGATTGATACGGAGTTCATCCCCGTAGAGTCCGAGCACAGTTCCATGAGTGCTACCATGGGTGCCTGTGCGGCGGGAGCAAGAGCCATCACGGCAACTTCCTCCTGCGGTCTTGCCTTCATGTGGGAAGTGCTCTACGTAGCAGCTTCCGACAGACTCCCCGTTGTCATGGCAGTCGTGAACCGCGCACTGACCGGCCCCATCAACATCAACTGCGACCACTCCGACAGTATGGGCGCAAGAGATTCGGGCTGGCTGCAGATTTACGCTGAGACCAACCAGGAGGCTTACGATAACTACATTCAGTCCTTCCGCATTGCGGAGCATCCGGATGTACGTCTCCCGATGATGGTATGTCAGGACGGTTTTATCACCAGCCACGCTGTGATGAACATCGAACTGATCGAGGACGAGAAGGTCAAGAATTTCGTCGGCACCTACAATCCCGAGAATTATCTCCTGAATGCGGATATGCCGATGGCGATCGGACCTTACGCCAACTCTCCTTTCTATATGGAGACCAAGATGAACCAGCGCATCGCCATGAAAAACGCGAAGAAGGTCATCCTTGAAGTAGCGAAGGAATTTGAAAAAATCTCCGGAAGAAAGTACGGACTCTTCGAAGAATACAAGATGGACGATGCAGAGTATGCCATCGTGATCATGGGCTCCGCAGCAGGAACCACCAAGGATGCGGTTGATGCGCTTCGTGCAGAGGGCATCAAGGCCGGCATGATCAAGATCAGAGTCTTCCGTCCCTTCCCCGGCGAAGAGCTTGCAGCCGCACTTTCCAAGGTCAAGGCAGTCGCAATCTTAGACAGAGCCGAGAGTTTCTCAGGCCAGGGCGGTCCCGTAGGATCCGAGCTTAAGGCCGCTTTGATGGATGCGGGCGTATCCGCAAAGGCAGTGAACTACTTCTACGGCCTCGGCGGACGCGATTACACCGTCGGAGATGCCGAGAAGGTTTACAGAAACCTCATCGACATGACAGAGAACGGCAAGAAGCTTGAACAGTTCAAATACATCGGCTTAAGAAAGTAAGGAGATTCGACCATGGCATATAATTTTAAACAAGTTATGAGCAAGCCGGAGCGTCTCGCTCCCGGTCATAGAATGTGTGCAGGCTGCGGCGGTACCATCGCAGCACGTATGGTTCTCCGTGCGTTAAAGCCGGAGGACAAGGCGGTCATCGGCAACGCCACAGGCTGTATGGAGGTATCCACCTTCATGTATCCTTTCACCGCCTGGGAAGACAGCTACATGCACAACGCCTTCGAGAACGCAGGCGCCACACTCTCAGGTATTGAGACCGCATATCACGCACTGAAGAAAAAAGGCAAGATTTCCGAGAACTACAAGTTTATCACCTTCGGCGGTGACGGCGGTACCTACGACATCGGCTTCCAGTCCCTTTCGGGCGCTATGGAGCGTAACCACGACTTGGTCTATGTCTGCTACGATAACGGTGCATACATGAACACCGGTATCCAGCGTTCATCCGCAACTCCCATGTATGCGGACACCACCACAACCCCCGTCGGAAAGCAGTCCAACGGTAAAATGCAGAACCGCAAGGACCTCGCACAGATCATTGCGGATCACGATATCCCTTACGTTGCACAGACCACCCTGATCGGCACCATGAAGGACCTTTATGAGCAGGCAGAGAAAGCCATCTACACACC
>CAMOHF010000209.1 GCA_946614685.1 uncultured Clostridia bacterium
ATTCTTGCCGGCCACGCACGGACTATTTTGACTCTCTTCCCCGTCTCGTCCGTACATTGCTTTTTTCTTAGTCTTATGGCTTAGGTTGATTTTGTTTCAGATTCAGAAGAACGACCGCCGAAAGGATCAGGAGGATGCCCACACCCGCCATCACTGTTAACGGTTCAGAAAAGACAACGATTCCAATCAATGTTGCCACCATGGGTTCGATTGTTGCAATAATCCCCGCCTTGCTTGCCTCCACGCTTTGAAGGCCGAGCGTATAAGTAAGGAACGGAATCACCGCAGTGACAAGCGCCGTCAGGACGCAAAACAGTGCCAAAAATCCGACATCCGTTGCAGCCGAAAACTTATGGTACACATCCACGGGGCGGCTAATGAACCACGAGCCGATTGCCGCAAAGACAAATGTATAGGTCGTTACAGTGTACGGCGAATACCTGCGCAGTGCGACCGTCCCCAGGATGCTGTATAATCCGTATCCTACTCCGGCTCCAAGGCCAACAAGGAGTCCAGCAAGCGTCATACCTTCACCCGAAATCCCGGAAACCAGCACACAGCCCGCAAGCGCCAGGAGCAGGGCTGTTATTTTCCTGCCGGTCAGCTTTTCATGAAAGAACATCACCGACATCAGCATGATCCATACGGGTGATGTGTAAAGCAGTATGGCCGCCGTCGAAAGCGACATCATCGTGATCGCCGTAAAATAGCAAACCGTAAAAAACAGGATACTCCCAAAGCCGAGTCCGAGAAACAAAGGAAGATCTTTGAACCGAATCTTAAATCCTTTCCGGTCCTTTATAAGAAGCACCAGTGAAAAGATCAAGGCAGCCAATGTTACACGTATCGCAACGATCTGTATGGAATCAAACCCGTACGTTGCCAGTCTCCTTACAAAGATTCCCATGCTTCCCCAGAAGCATCCCGCAATAATGATCAAAATCGAACCTAGCATTTTCTTCTTCTCCTACTCGGTCATTATATCGTATATGGAAATTATATCAAGCGCTGTCTGACCCGTCACACAAAAACAGACAGCGCCGTGTACCTTCGAGGCGAAAAAGGTGGCGCAAACGCCGTCTTGCGAAAAATACGAAAAAATATTATGATGTACGTATGGATAAGAAACGTTGGTTAAAATTCAGATATCAGTTGTTCCACATGGTTTCCGTGGGCGTGGTGGACGAGCCGGTAAACCAGGCATACGACATCCTAAGCACCGGCGCGCTTGTTGTAAACCTTGCGGCAGCCATTATGAACACCTATGACAATCTCCGTGCTTCTTACGGACAGATTTTTTCCGTCATTGAGGCTGCAACGGTGTTCTTTTTTGCGATCGATTATATCCTGCGTTTTATTACGGCGCCGGATCTCTATCCCCATGTAGGCGAAGGAAGATCTCGCATCCGCTACATTTTCTCCTTCGCCGGTATTGTGGATCTTTTATCCTTCCTTCCCTACTATCTTCCGGTGTTCTTCCCGGGCGGTACCGCAGCTTTCCGTATGTTCCGCGTCGCCAGGATCCTGCGTCTCTTCAGGATCAACGCATACTACGATTCCCTGAACGTGATCACGGAAGTCATCATCAGCAAGAAGCAACAGCTTCTGTCTTCCGTCTTTATCATTTCGGTTTTGATGATTGCCTCGAGCCTTACAATGTACGGCCTGGAGCATGATGCGCAGCCGGAAGTTTTTTCCAATGCATTTTCCGGGATCTGGTGGTCCACCTCCACACTGCTCACCGTGGGATACGGGGATATCTACCCCATCACGGCCGCAGGCAAGATCGCCGGCATCCTCATCGCATTCCTGGGCGTGGGCGTGGTCGCCATCCCTACCGGTATTATTTCCGCAGGATTCGTCGAGCAGTATCAGAGGCTTAAGAAACTCGGTGATTCCGTTGAAGAGGATATCCGTTTCATCCGCCTTTCCATTGAGAAACATGACACCTGGGCCGGTATGAAGATCAAGGACCTCGGACTTCCCAAGGGCGCCACCATCGCCGTGATCCAGCGCGGTGGCAGAACAATCATCCCTCGTGGAGATGTCATCCTTGCGCCCGGTGACCGTATCACCATCGGTTCCGAGAACCTGCCCGGCGAGCGTCCCGCCAACATCAAAGAAGTAACAATAAAGCGACACCATCCTTGGAATGGTGTCGCCATTAAAGATATCGATATTTCAAGACAGTCTTATATCTATATGATCCGCCGCGGAGGACGTATGATCCTCCCGAAGGGCACGCTTCATCTGATGGAGAAGGACGAAGTCTTTCTTTATACGCAGCTGAATCATGCCGCAGAACTTGATCCTGCGGATTCCTCGAATCCTTCGTAGTACTGTTCCGATGGTCTCGGACGCATCTTCGTCATCAAAATCCTGTAAAGAAATCACCGGACATATCTTAGTCTTCGCCGGTTTCCGCGATCACACGCGCATTCTCTTCCTGAATGTCAGGGAAGTGTGAAAGCATCGGCGCAACATCTCTCTTCTTGATCCTTCGATCAACATAATTCTTGGTAAGCTTAAGTACCAACGGGCTTAAAGAAAGCACACCGATTAAGTTCGGCAGCATCATCATACCGTTAAATGTATCGGAGATGTCCCATGCGATGGAGGATGTCATAAGCGCACCAGAAACGATCATGAGAACGAAGATCACCTTGTACACCTTTGTAACAACGGGTGCATTCTTGCCTGCAAGATACTCCACAGCCTTCGTGCCGTAATGTGACCAGCCGAGGATGGTCGTAAATGCGAAGAGCAGGATCGCAAGAGCGATAAAGCCCTTTCCGAAGTTAATGCCGCCAATCTTGAAGATGGAATTAAATGCATCGGCAACTAAGGTTGCATCTTCGTTTGTCTCGGGAATACCCGTATTAAGGTCAATCACGCCGGAGGTAAGAACCACAAGCGCCGTCATGGTGCAGACCACAATGGTATCCGCAAAGACCTCGAAGATACCCCAGAGTCCCTGCTTCACCGGCTCACGCACGTTGGAGTTGGAGTGAACCATAACCGAGGAACCGAGACCTGCCTCGTTGGAGAAGACGCCTCGCTTACAACCCTGTGTGATGATGGTCTTAAATGCAACACCTGTCGCACCACCCCATGCAGCCTTCTTGGTAAAAGCCATATCGAAGATTGCGGAGAAAGCTCTGCCGATTTCCGATACATTTGCAAAAATGATCACGAAAGAGCCGATGACATATACAATCACCATGAAG
>CAMOHF010000210.1 GCA_946614685.1 uncultured Clostridia bacterium
TTAAGAAAGTGTTACGGAGAAGAAAGATGAGCGATGCATACACCGGCTTTGCCGCAGTTTACAACGATCTGATGGATGACATACCCTACGACGCCTGGAGCGCTCGTATCAGGGATATTTTGCGTGCCGAAGGAAGAGAGAGCGGTATTGTCTGCGAACTCGGCTGCGGTACCGGAAGTCTGACAGCCAGGCTTTCCGCGGCAGGCTACGACATGATCGGCATCGACAGTTCCGAAGATATGCTGGACTTCGCCAGGGAATCCTCCGAGGATACGGGCATCCTCTATCTGTGTCAGGATATGCGTGAATTTGAGTTGTTCGGAACCGTGGATGCGGTGGTATCCGCCTGCGACAGCATCAATTACATCACTGATCCCGCAGATCTTGCCGAAGTCTTTCGCTTAGTCAACAACTATTTGGAGACCGGCGGACTCTTCGTCTTTGATATTCACACTGATCACTACTATCGTGCGGTCGGCGAATCCACCATTGCGGAGGACCGTGACGAGCTTAGCTTTATCTGGAATAATTTCTACGACGAGGACTCACATATCAACCAGCTTGATCTCTCCCTCTTCATACGCGAGGCATCCGGTCTCTACAGCAAGCACGAGGAAACCCATCTCCAGCGCGGCTACACGCTCTCCGAGATCAGGGAACTCCTTGCCGCTTCCGGTATGATCTTCCTCGCCGCCTACGATGATTACTCGGACCGTCCCGCCACGGATAGTTCCGACCGCATCGTGATCGTCGCAAGAGAGCACACAGTCTCCGGCGCAAAAAAAGAACTTTCCGACAAACTCGGAAAGTCCTCTTGATTCTTATTGATTCTTATTGATTCTCTTCATCCGTGAAGATCGGTTCGATCACTTCCGCATCCGGATCGATGCCGAGGTTTCCGGGCGCTGCTTCACGATCGATTCTAAGTGAAACCGCTTTCTGATGATTCACGATTTCCACGCTCTCATAATCACCACCGAACTCACCGTCGATTGTCCAGGGAATCACCTGCTCACTCTCGATCTTTACATGTGCTGCCTTCGTTCGAAAGAAGATATCATCGTCCGTGATATTGTTGGTCAGCATGCCGGTGATGGCCTTCTGCATCTCTTCTACCGTGGTCGGCATACGAATGAACATACAGTCGAACTTTCCGTCATCAAAAACCACATGCTTGGTTCCGCGAATCTTAAATCCTGCGACAGACAGCGAGTTCGTAACCATGCCGTAAATGTAATCGCCGGAGATCACCTTGTCGTCAAACGTAGCACGCATCGTAAACGGCTTGTAGTTCATAAAGTTTCTTACCGCTTCAACGATATAGGCAGAGTGGCCGATTGCCTTCTTTAACGACTGCTTCGTGTTGTACGAGATATCCGTGAATACGCCGAAGGCCGCAATATAGATAAAGCTCTTTTCGGCGAAGCTTCCGACATCGATCCCCGTATCTTCTCCGCGCATGATCTGCTGGGCAGCCTCGACCGGCTTAAAGGAGATATTTAAACTCTTGGCGAAATCGTTGGTCGTTCCCACGGGTATGTAGCCGATGGGTGTTTTCTTTTCTCCCATGCTCATATAGCCGCGGATGGTGTTGTTCAAGGTTCCGTCTCCGCCGGCGCATACGATCAGATCGTAGGCAGCTCCGTCAGTGATCACCTTGCGTTCCGCATCATCCGGCCCCGTCGTAAAATAGGTCACGACCTCATAGCCACCGCTTTGAAAGATCTGGATGATATCAAACAGATCGTTTCGGATGGCTGATTTGCCTGCATTCGGATTGATGATAAACAGTAAGTGTTTCATCTTATTTCCTTCGTTTCAAATACTCCTCGAGTCCTCTTCTTCTGAGTTTGCATGACGGACAGTTTCCGCAGCCGTCACCCTTCACTCCATTATAACACGTCAGCGTCTCATTGCGAACCAGATCGAATCCTCCAAGTTCGTCCGCCATTTCCCATGTTGCTTCCTTATCAATCCACATGAGCGGCGTGATCAGATTGAAATCATACTCCATCGCCAGATTCAATGTAACGTTCAAGGACTTGATAAAGATATCCCTGCAGTCCGGATAACCGGAAAAGTCCGTCTGGGACACGCCCGTGATGATATCCGTCACACCTCGCTGCTTTGCAAATACTGCCGCAAATGTAAGAAAGATCATATTGCGTCCGTCCACCACGGAGTTGGGCGGTCCCTCTTTTGGCGCATCCGTATCCACCGCGATATCGCTTCTCGTCAGAGAATTCGGAGCAAGCTGACCG
Source organism: uncultured Clostridia bacterium (assembly GCA_946614685.1). GTDB lineage: Bacteria > Bacillota > Clostridia > Lachnospirales > Lachnospiraceae > Coprococcus_C. The sequence continues at coordinate 2,262 of CAMOHF010000210.1, forward strand.
AGGAGCTTCATATCCATGACGGTATGCTCTACTTCTAACTTCTTGGCGATTGCGGCCGCACATTCAAGTTCCGCCGCATGGCGCTGTCCGTAGTCAAAACTTACCGCATATACCTTCTTGTAATTCTTCTTTGCCCATAGCAGACAGGTCGTAGAATCCTGTCCTCCGGAAAAAACAACAACGGCCTGATCTTTATTCCTCACGTGAAGCACCTCCCATGGGATCAGCGAGCATCAGCATCAGTCTGCTTACCAAAGCCGGATCCTTCTCAAACTGTCCGGAGAACGTCGTTGTCACGGTGCGCGCCCGGCTCTTTTTGATGCCGCGCGCCGTCATACAACTGTGGCAGGCTGTGATCACAACGGCCACGTCCTCCGTTTCGGTCACCTTGCGCATGATGTAGGAGATGTCTCTGCCGATGCGCTCCTGGAGCTGCAGTCTACGGCAGACCATATCCGCGATCCTGGCGATCTTGGAAAGACCGAGCACTCTGTTCTTCGGAAGATATGCCACTGCGATCTTCATATCATACATCAGCGCCATGTGATGCTCACAGTAGGAAAATGTGTCGATATCCTTCACCAGAATCATATCCTGTGTATCATGATCCGGCACCTCGAAGGACTTGTTGAACATCTCGGCAATCTCATCGTTGGTATAATTCATGCCGGCGTAGATCTCTTCATACATTCTGGCTACCCTGTCCGGCGTGTCCTTGATTCCCTCGCGCTCCGGATCGTCTCCCAAGGCGATCAGTATTCCTTTTACATGTTCTTTGATAGCTTCTTTATCAATCATGTCATACTCCTCTTTGCATGGGATCCCAGATGATCTTGTGCAGCTGAAGCTGCAGCCTGACATCCCGCATCTTATATGCAAGCATATCCTCCACCATCACCTTCGGGTCGATGGATCCGAACACCGGTGACAGGAAGACCTGCGCCTT
>CAMOHF010000211.1 GCA_946614685.1 uncultured Clostridia bacterium
ACCTGAGGGGATGCACGGTCACCGCGATTTTGATATTTTCTTAAAGAAGAGCCGTGAGCCCGGCGGACTCTCGGACAGACTCTTTTCCATGTACACCAGGGAGCTTTTCAAACTGGGCAATACCAAAGACTTCCAGGATGCGGAGGACATTTACCTTGAACTCTGGCAGAAGGATCCGCTTTCGAGAAGGGGACGCGAGGCCGGATGTATGCTGGCGCGGCTTGCGAGACTCGAGAACGACGCCATGTCCATGATGAAGTACGCGACCAGGGATATGATGGAGGATCCATCCTCCGAGATGTGCTATGACCTCGGCATGCTCTACGTGAAGCAGCTTGACTATGACGAGGCGATCGTCTGGTTTTTGAATGCGGCGTATGAGACGCACCCCATCATCGATATACATACCCACGGAGACTCGGCGCTAAGCGGTCTTGTGACCTGCTACGTGATGCTTCTCGATATGGAGATGAACAAGGGCGATCAGGCGGACGGCGCAAAGATCGACTACTACAACGAAGCAATCGACAGGTACCAGAGAGAACTGGATGCGTGGGAGCTTCCGGAGGAACTTTGATGAAGATCGTATTCTGCAGATGGACGAGCATATGTGAAGAGGGCATCACCAATGCCATCAAGCGACTGGGCTATGACCTGGTGCTGTTTGACCGCTTCTTTGACAGCGTGGACTACGACACGGAGTACCTGAAGGCACTGGCGGAAGTCCTGCAGCAAAACCGTGACACGGACGCGGTGCTTACAGTAAATTTTCAGCCGATCGTCGCAAGGTGCTGTAAGGTGATGAAGGTGCCGTACCTTTCCTGGACGGTGGATTGCCCGAGCTTCCAGCTTTATTCCGAGACCGTTGCCTATCCTACGAATCGAATCTTTCTTTTCGACCGGATGCAGTGGCAGAAATTTGCGCCCTTAAATCCGGACTGCATCTTTCACCTGCCTCTCGGTGCGGACGTTCCGACCTGGGATGCGGTGAAGGTTACCGTAGAGGAGCATCGCAGGTACGATTGCGACGTATCCTTTGTCGGATCGCTCTACTCAGAGAAGTGCAGATACAATGAGATCGAAAAGGATCTGCCCGATCGGATGCGCGGCTTTGTGGACGGACTCATTGCAGCTCAACAGAATGTCTACGGCTACAACTTTCTGGAGGATGCCATCACGGACGACTGGGCTGCCGAGTTTAAGAAATATGCGGACTGGGTTCCGCTTGCGGACGACTACACCGAGGACGTGAAGGCCATCGTTGCGGATACCTATCTCGGTTATAAGTGTACCGAGCAGGAGAGGATCAACACCTTCAACGCCATAGCGGAAAGATTTCGTATGGATCTGTGGACGCTGTCGGATACCGGAAAACTTCCGAAGGTGAAAAACCGCGGCGGCGCGGATTCCACGCGTATGATGCCGCAGATCATCAAGTGCTCCAAGATCAATATAAACATGACCAATCGTCCCATCAAGACGGGACTTCCTCTTCGGATCTTCGACCTGCTCGGCGCGGGAGGATTTGTGATATCAAATTATCAGGAGGAGATTCCGGAACTCTTCGAACCGGACAGAGAGATCGTGATGTTTGAGAGCATACCGGATCTGCTCGAGAAAATTGACTACTACCTTAGACACGATGACGAAAGACGCGAGATAGCAAAGCGCGGCCACGACAAGGTGGCGGAGTGTTATTCCTACGATGTGAGGATAAAACAGATGCTTGCGATGGCGGGCATTCTGTAAAATAAAAACGGCGGCAACCGATGATGACTGACGACCGATGGGGCAGGCTTCGGCGGTTGCCGTCGCTTTTTGATTATGAGTACATCGATATTCTTCTTACGTGACGCTCGTCACCGGAGAAGGGGGTGTCTACAAAGATGTCCGCGATCATCATTGCAAGTTCGGCGCCCACGGTACGTCCGCCGAGGCAGAGGATGTTGGCGTCGTTGTGCTCTCTGGTGGCCTTCGCCGTGAAGCAGTCGCTTACGGCTGCGGCGCGGATGCCGTCAATCTTGTTGGCTGCGAGGGACATACCGATGCCCGTTCCACATACGAGGATGCCGAGATCGAAGGTTCCGTCTGCTACGGCTTCTCCGACCTTCTTCGCATAGATGGGATAGTCGACGGACTCCCGGTTGTGGCTTCCGAAGTCTTCCACGGTGAATCCGCGTTCACGAAGATGGTTTAAAATCTCCAGCTTCAAGTCGTAACCGCCGTGGTCGGAACCCATGGCGATGCGGGGCAGTTTTGTTTGGTTCATAGTGTTCCCTTTCTTTTATGCAAATTCTGCATTGTGTTTTATGATATGTGAAGGACTCTCTGACCGGCGGCTTTAAGGAGCCGGTTCATGATGGCGTCGCTGATGTCCGTGCCGTCGAAGGCCTCGGAGTAGATCACCTCGGCACCGGCTTCGTCGCACTCGCGAAGCGCGGCATAAAGCCTTGCCGCAACCGTGACACCGCTCTTGACACTGCCGACGGTGATCACGTGTCCCCGGCTATAATACATGGAATTCTCTTCCGCCGCAAGTATGGCAACGCGGAATCCTTCTTTTTCTTTTTCTTCTGCCAGACGTCCGATGGTATCCGCCACACGCTTTGCCTGTTCGTCGGTAGATGCGCCTTCCGGATCGGAAAATTCCACCACGGTAAGCTCGCCCTTCGGAGCGTAGTGGGTGTAACGCATACCGGGCGCCTTCGGGCGCGCGTCCTTTGACGGATGGATCAGCGCGGGGTCGATCTCCACGGTTCCGATGATGGATTCAAGCATCTCTTTGGTGATAAATCCCGGTCGACAGATCGTGGGTGTATCACCGGTCAGGTCGACGATGGTGGACTCGATGCCGATGCCGACAGGGCCTCCGTCTAAGATCATGTCGATCCTTCCGGATAGGTCTTCTTCCACATGGGATGCAAGGGTTGGACTCGGCCTGCCCGATGCATTGGCGGAAGGGGCGGCGATATAAAGTCCGCTCTCACGGATCAACGCAAGCGCGGCGGGGTGGGACGGCATTCGGATCGCCACGGTGGGAAGTCCGCCAGTGGTCGCATCGGGAACGATGTCCTTCTTCGGGAGAATGATGGTAAGCGGTCCGGGCCAGAAGGCCTCGGCAAGCATCCGTGCTTTCTCCGGTACCTCCGCAGCGAGTACGGACACAGCATCCGTATCCGCGATATGAACGAT
>CAMOHF010000212.1 GCA_946614685.1 uncultured Clostridia bacterium
ATCGAGGAAGGAGCCAAGATCGATTTCCTCTGTGATTATTACGATTACGACGGAAATTATCAGGCGAATTATTTCCTCGGTGATTCCGTAAGCTACAGTAAGAATATGAAGATCTATGACGTGAAGGTTGAAGGTACATGCAAGATCACCTATCTGCTCACGGATATTTATAACCAGGAATACTGGACACCTGCGGTTCCTACGGAGTAGCAAAAGGAGGTAAGAGATGGTAGAAGAGGGAAAGATCTGGGTGGCATCGGACGATGCCGGAAGACACATCACACTTGATCCCGCACTTGCGAATCGCCACGGCCTGATCGCCGGAGCGACGGGCACGGGTAAGACCGTCACCTTAAAGGTTCTTGCGGAAGGGTTTTCCTCCATCGGAACCCCGGTTTTTGTTGCCGACGTGAAGGGAGATATTGCGGGCCTTGTGAATCCCGGTACTGAAACCGACGATATGAAGGAACGGATCAATCGCTTCGGACTTTCCGAGAACGGTTACGTCATGAACGGCTTCCCGGTAACCATATGGGATTGTTTCGGAGAGAAGGGGATTCCCCTTCGTACGACTGTTTCGGAGATGGGGCCGGTGCTTCTTTCAAGACTGCTCGGGCTTAACGATCTGCAGACGGATATTCTCTCTGTGGCATTTAAGATCGCGGACGAACAGAATCTGCTTTTGGTTGACATCAAGGATTTAAAAGCACTCCTTAACTATATTTCGGAACACAATAAGGAATTTGAGGCAGACTACGGCAAGATGAGTCCTCAGTCCATCGCAGCCATCGTGCGCGCACTGGTGGCCCTTTCAGTAGCGGGAGGCGATACCTTCTTCGGTGAGCCGGCGCTGTCCCTTACGGACTGGTTTACCCAGACGGACGGCAAGGGGATGATCCATGTGCTTGACGCTTCAAAACTGATGAATGACGGAAAGCTTTACTCCACCTTTTTGCTCTGGATGATGTCCGAGCTGTTTGAGACGCTTCCGGAGGTGGGAGATCAGGCAAAGCCGAAGCTTGTATTCTTCTTTGATGAGGCGCATCTGCTCTTCGCCGATGCACCGAAAGCCTTCCTGGATAAGGTTGAGCAGGTGGTAAAACTGATCCGTTCCAAGGGCGTCGGAATCTACTTCTGTACCCAGAATCCCAAGGATATTCCGAACGGAATCCTCTCACAGCTCGGCAACAAGATCCAGCACGGATTGCGCGCCTACACGCCTGCGGATCAAAAGGCAGTGAAGGCGGCAGCGGATTCTTACCGTGCCAATCCCGACTTTGATACCGCGGATACCATTATGAACTTAGGAACCGGTGAGGCGGTGATCTCCTTCCTTGAGGAAGGGGGTGTGCCCATGATGGCGGCCAAGGGATATGTGCTTCCCCCGCAATCATCCTTCGGAGCTATCGATGAAGCAAAGCGAAACAGCGTGATCACCGGAAGTATCCTCTACAGCAAGTATGCGAATCCGATTGATCCGGATTCCGCCTTTGAGTTCTTGGAGCGAAGAGGTTTGGAGGAAGCAGCGGCGGCCGAGGCTGCGGCTGCGGAAGCAGAAGCGGCAAAGCAGGCGGAGAAGGAAGCAAAGGAAGCCGAAAAGGCAGCGGCCAAGGCTGCGGCGGCTGAAGAAAGAAGAAAGAAGCAGGCCATTAACAGCGTCGGGAACTCCGTAGCGGGAACCGTGGGACGCGAAGCGGGAAAGAATCTCGGTAAAACCTTCGGAAAGTTCGGAAAGACGCTTGGCGGCAATGTGGGTGCAAGCCTCGGACGCGGTCTTTTCGCAACTCTTTTCAGGAGATAAGTTATGGCAGCATCAAAAAAGAAATACTACGCCGTGCGGGTAGGACTTCGCCCCGGTGTGTACGAAACCTGGGACGAGGCGAGAAACCTGGTACATGCCTACCCGGGCGCAATCTACAAGAGCTTCCCGACGCGGGAGGAAGCAGTGGCCTTTGTAAAGGGAAGTCCGACGGACGCTTTAAACGCTGCCGAGTTGTCCGGAAATGCGTCCGGTCTTGCTACAGGATCGGACACCGCATATGCCTTTGTCGACGGATCCTTCAATGCGGGTACGGGCGTCTACGGCTACGGCGGATTCCTGATGGCGGACGGTAAGCGGTATGTTCTGCAGGGAAGCGGAGACGATCCGGAACTCGCCTCCATGCGCAATGTGGCCGGTGAGATCGCAGGCAGCATGGCCGCCGTTAAAAAGGCGCTTGAGCTTAAGCTGGATGCGATTACGATCTACTACGACTATGCCGGAATCGAAGCCTGGGCGACGGGAGAATGGAAGCGCAACAAGGCCGGAACCATAGCCTACCACGATTTTATGCAGGTTGCGAAAGATAAGATCAGGATCAGCTTTTCCAAGGTGAAGGGACACAGCGGCGTCGAAGGAAACGAAGAGGCCGACAGGCTGGCAAAGGAAGCCGTGAACCTTATATCAACTTGATAAATCTATCACGTTGATGTAAAATAGTGTCCTATGGACTTTAAACTAAACGGATGGAGACATGTGATGAGTTTAAAAGAATTATTCAAGAAAAAAGATGAGACGGAGGCAGAGGCAGTAAGCCCCGCTTCCGAAGAAACCGCACCGAAGGATGCACCCTCCGAGAAAAAGCCGGAGGAGGACGAGATTACCTGTCCGAAGTGTAAGCAGATCTTTCCGAAGAAGACCGTGAAAGATAACTTATACGTATGTCCCGCATGCGGTTATCATTTTGTGATCTCGGCAGAACGCCGTGTGAGAAAACTGGTGGATGACGGTAATTTCAAACTGTTAAAGTGCAAGGTTGCATTTGCCAATCCGCTCGAGAATCCAGAATATGAGGATAAGATCCGTGCTTTGCAGGAAAAGACCGGACTCGACGAGGCCGTGCTTACCTGTGTCGGCAAGATTGAGGGCAATGAAGCCGTGATCGCTGTTATGAGTTCCAAGTTCCTTATGGGCAGTATGGGTATCGCTGTCGGTGAGAAGATAACCAATGCCTTCGAGTATGCTGACAGAAAGAAGCTTCCCATCATCATATTTACCGCCAGCGGCGGAGCCAGAATGCAGGAGGGTATCCTGTCCCTGATGCAGATGGCGAAGACTTCCGCGGCTGTTGAGCGTTTTTCCAAGCATGGCGGACTTTACGTCTCTGTATTGACGCATCCGACGACCGGCGGGGTAACAGCC
>CAMOHF010000213.1 GCA_946614685.1 uncultured Clostridia bacterium
ACATCGCCCTGGGTGTAAAATGCAACCACACGCTTTCCGGTCGTACCGGAAGTCGAGTGAATTCGTACGCACTCATCCTTCGGAACGCCCATCAAGCCGTAGGGATAGGCATCGCGAAGATCTGCCTTGGAAAGGAAGGGCAGTTTGTGAAGATCATCGATCGAGCGGATATCCTCAGGTGTCACACCCTTTTCTTCCATCTTTTTTCTGTAGTAGGGGACATGATCCCAAACATGCTTCACCTGTTCAACAAGCTTTTCATTTTGGATGCGCACGATCTCTTCTCTTGACGCGCACTCAATGTCCTTTTGGAAATAGTGTTCCATGGTGGTGCTCCTTTCACGCATTCTTTCCGAGTTCGAATGCGATCTTGTTCATCTCTAAAAACTTCGCCGGAACTATGGCTTCCATTGCGGAAATCCACGCCTCCTCCGGCATATCAAAGTAGTGAGAAAGTCTTCCCATCAATACGATGTTCACCGCTTTGGAAGATCCTGCCTGCTCGGCCAGTGCCAGACAGTCAAGTGCGTCAACCTTCGCACCGCTTTGCTTCATCTTATCAACCAGATCCTCCGGGTACTCCATGGCACCGGTGATGACCGGCATCGGATCGATCTGCTGGATATTGGTCACGATCTGTCCGTCCTTCTTCAGGTAGGGAAGCCATCTGGCTGCCTCAAGCAGCTCGAAGGACACAATATAATCAGCCTCTCCCTTATCAATCACGGGAGAGTATACCTTATCACCGTAGCGAACATAGGTCACAACGCTGCCGCCTCTCTGGGACATGCCGTGAACCTCGGATACCTTTACATCATATCCGGCATCAAGCAGGAGTCTTCCGAGAAGCTTTGAAGCAAGCAGGGATCCCTGTCCGCCGACACCGACGATCATTACATTTTTTGTCTCCATATCAAGCCTCCTCCTTTCCGGTGGATGAAAATGCACCTACGGGGCACAGCTGCTCGCAGACACCACAGCCTACGCAGAGCGTCGTGTCAACATGTGCCTTGCCGTCCTTCATGGAAATGGCCGGACAGCCGATACGCATGCAGGACTTGCAGCCGATGCATTTGTCCTTGTCCACACAGAGTGCGGGCTTGTGTTTTACATACTTAAGAAGTGCGCAAGGGCGACGTGAAATGATCACGGAAGGAGCATCTACCGCAAGTTCTTCCTTCACCGCCTCATCACAGGCCTTCAGGTCGTAAGGATCTACCACGCGCACGCGCTCGAATCCCATTGCGCGGCACAGTGCCTCGAGATCGATCTTGCCTGCGGGATCTCCCTTGATATTGTAACCCGTTGTCGGATTCTGCTGATGTCCCGTCATACCCGTAATGGAGTTGTCCAGGATGATCACCGTAGAATTCGACTGGTTGTATGCGATGTTCGCAAGTCCGGTCATACCGGAGTGCATGAAGGTGGAGTCACCGATCACGGCTACCGTCTTGCCTTCATTCTCACCGTCACCGGCAATGTTAAATCCGTGAATGGCTGATACGGATGCACCCATGCAAAGTGTCATATCGATGGAGGAAAGCGGTGCTACAGCTCCGAGCGTATAGCAGCCGATATCTCCGAGCACAGTGCATTTGTTCTTGGAAAGTGTGTAGAAAAGTCCTCTGTGAGGGCAACCCGCACACATAACAGGAGGACGCATGGGAATGGCATCGGAAATGCTTCTTCCGTCCGGTGTTTCCTTTCCGAGTGCTTCGCGGAGAAGGTTCTGGGAGAATTCTCCCTCGATGGGAAGCTTGTCCTTGCCGTGTACGGAAAGTCCGAGTGACTTGCAGTAGTCCTCGATGATGGGATCAAGTTCCTCTACGACGTAGAGTTCCGAAACCTTGCCGGCAAAATCGCGGATCAGCTTCTCGGGAAGCGGGTTCACCATGCCGAGCTTCAGCACGGACACGCTGTCACCGAATACTTCCTTCACATACTGATAAGAAGTTGAAGATGTGATGATACCGATCTTGGTATCTCCCATCTCAACACGATTCACGGAAGCAGTCTCTGCCCAGTCGGCAAGCTTTCTCATGCGCTCTTCCACAAAGGGATGACGCTTGATGGCATTGCCGGGCATCATAACATACTTCGGGATATTCTTTTCGTAATTCTTGCGATCGGGCACAACGCGGTCCGCTGTTTCAACCACTGACTGAGAGTGTGCCACGCGGGTACACATCTTCATGATCACGGGTGTATCGTACTCCTCGGAAAGGTCGTACGCAATCTTGACAAATTCAAGCGCCTCAGCGGAATCCGAAGGCTCAAGCATCGGTACCTTGGATGCGATGGCGTGATGTCTGGAATCCTGCTCATTCTGGGAAGAATGCATGCCTGCGTCATCGGCCACGCCGATGATCACACCGCCGTTTACACCTGTATAAGACATGGTATAAAGAGGGTCGGCAGCTACATTGAGTCCCACGTGCTTCATACCGCAGAAACTGCGGCGACCTGCTAAAGACGCTCCGAAAGCCGCCTCCATGGCAACCTTTTCGTTCGGTGCCCACTCGCAGTAAATCTCGTCATACTTTGCGGCTTCCTCCGTGATCTCCGTGGAGGGAGTTCCGGGATAACTTGAAACAAAGCAACACCCGGCTTCAAAGAGGCCGCGAGCGAAGGCTTTGTTGCCCAACATAAGTTCTTTCATGTGTTTCCGTCTCCTTGTTTGTGATAAAAACTATCAAGTATTCTATCACACGGCGCCGAAGATGACAATATTTGACTATATACGGTATACAGACATGCCACCTTGCCGGACACAGACACGTAGTTCAGACGGAATCGATCGGTGATATGTGCGCCGGACCCGCTCTCGCTAAGCACGGGCGCCCCTAACCTCACTAAGCTCTCGGGCACTACGTGCCCGAATCGCTAAGTGAAGAGGCCCGTGATTGACCTTGCGCACATATCCCCGATTCAATTCCTGTATACGAGTTGCCGGTGTCTGACTCCCTTTAGTGTGTCTGACTCCGGCAACTCTAGATTATTCGATTGAAGTCACAGTATAATCCTTCTCTTCGACGGTCTTCTTTAATACTTCGTCGGGGATGTCGGCGGAAAGCGTAAGCTTTGCGGTGCCGGTTTCATGACTTACCACTGCGTCTTCGACGCCGTCAAGCGCAAGGAGTGCCTTCTTCACCGAAGCCTCGCAAT
>CAMOHF010000214.1 GCA_946614685.1 uncultured Clostridia bacterium
AATCCAGATCACGGCCTGCGAGCACCCACATCACCTGCAGAAATTTAGCGGCTTCCATTGCGTGTTCCTTTGGTTGGTACAAATACCTGCGCGCCTTGTTCCCGGAATACTCCCTGACCAGGGTTATGTTTTTCGGCAGATGTCCGCTGATCTCCTTGTAAGATGCGTAAACTTCTTCATCCGCTACAACCCTGATCTCTAATGCAGAAACGAACGGACGTTGTATCCCCAGTTTTCGTTTGACACGGCGGAGGGTTCGGGTAAATTCCATCTATTCCACCTCCACTGCCGAATCCATATCATAATACCCCACCGTGATCTTGTCCGCGATCACGGAGATATCGCAGATATCATACAGTCGGTGATACACCGTCAGTTCCCCGTTCACGTAGCCGGTGCAGCCAAGAGACAGCAGGTAGTGTCCTCCCTGCAGGCTCATCTTCTGGGTGAAACGGATCACCCGGACATCACCCTTCTTCTGGGGTGAGATCTCCACTCGCTCTAAGAGCGTGTTGGTTCCGGTGATCTCCGTGCCTCGCATGTCCTTGATGGTATATGCGAAAATGGGTTCCTTGATATCCTCGTTAAAAGTAACCTTCATCATGATGGTGAAGTTTGTTCCCTTTTCTATCGTATTCGTCACGCGGCCCTCGTAATCCATTACGGCGAAGTCCGTGATGGTCGCTTTCGCGGAGCCGTATTTTTCGGCGGTGTCGTTGATGGTAAGGCTCTGCTTCATATCGGTCTCGCCTTCCACCATCTGCTGTTGACGATTGCCTGCGCCCACATTGCCGGTGAGGATCTTCTTGTACAGATCCACCATCTCCTTCGGGCTGCCGTCCGCTTCCATATGGCCCTTGTTCAAAAGCACCACCCGGTCGCAGTACTTCATGATGCTGTTTAGGTCGTGGGTCACAAAGAGGATGGTCTTACCCGCTTTCTTGAATTCCTCGAATTTATGATAGCACTTGGCCTGGAAGAACACATCTCCCACGGAAAGGGCTTCGTCCACAATGAGGATCTCCGGGTCAATATTGATGGCCACTGCGAAGGCAAGGCGCACAAACATTCCGGAGGAGTAGGTCTTCACCGGCTGGTAAATGTACTCCCCGATATCCGCAAAGTCCAGAATATCCTGTAGCCTGGCGTCGATCTCATCTTTCGTGAAGCCTATCATGGTGCCGTTTAGATACACATTCTCAAGGCCCGTGTACTCCTGATTAAATCCCGCGCCCAGCTCGAGAAGCGCAGAAATTCTGCCGTCGATCGTTACATTTCCCGAGGTCGGAGCGAGCACGCCTGTAATGATCTTTAGGATCGTCGACTTTCCGGCGCCGTTGGTTCCGATCACGCCGACACACTCTCCCTTCTCCACGGAGAAGCTGATATCTTCCAAAGCAAAATGCTCCGTATGGCGCTTCTTCTTGGAGATTGAAAGCGCTTCCTTAAAGCGGTCGGAAGGCTTTTTATACAATTTGTAAAGTTTGGACACATGGTCCACTTTGATTGCTGTCTGACTCATAATACATCCGCAAAATGAACTTTCAGTTTCTTAAATACCCGTGTGCCGATCCAGAGCATACCGAGGGTGAAGCACCAGAAGTACAGTGTCCACCAGCCCTTCTCAAAGAACCAGGTTCCGGTAAGCAGCGCATCTCTGTAGCCATCCACGATGTAGTACATCGGATTCAGCTTGAAAAGCCGGATCAGCCACGGCCATGCCGCAAGGGTTTCCCCACAGTTCCACATAATGGGAGTTGCCCAGATGCCGATCTGAAGCGCAATCCCGACAATCTGGATCATGTCGCGGAAGAACACCGCAACCGCAGCCGTAAAGTAAACCAGGCCGATCACCAGAAGGATGAGTCCCGTCAGGTAGTAGAAGATCTGCAGCGTGTGCAGTCCCGGCACAAATCCGTACAGACAGGAAAGCACGAATCCGATCAGCAGGAAGAACAGATTGATGAACAGCGTGGACACCAGTTTCACCATCGGCAGGATGTTGATGTTGAAGACCACCTTCTTCACCAGATAGTCGTAGGAGACCATCGCCGAGGTGCCTGCGTTCCATGCATCCGAAAAATAAAACCACGGCACCAGTCCCGCCACGATCCATACGATATAGGGGTACCCGCTGCCGTTGCTCGCCTTGAGTGCCACGCCGAAGACGAACCAGTAGATGAATACCGTCACCAGCGGCTGCACAAAAGCCCAGATGACACCGAGGTACGATCCTGCGAATTTCGCCTTGAAATCGTTTCTCGCCAGTGTCATCAGTAGTTTTCTGTCTTTTTGAAATTTGGATTCTGTTGCCGTCATGCCTGATGGCTCCTTATCATCATCGCTATGCCGTCGGCCAGCGAAATGCTTGCTTTCCAGGATAATTCCTGCTCGGCCCTGCTGCAGTTTAGGATGTTGATCCCCACATCCGCAGGCTTGGACGGGATGCAGGTCTTCTCTAGTGTCGTCCCCGTCGCCCGCTCGATCGCTTCCGCGATCTCGTGTACGGTGGTACCGATCCCGCTGCCGATATTGAAAACGGAAGTACTGCCATCGTAGCGTATCGCTGCTTCCACTGCTTCCGTCAGATCGTCGATGTAAATGTAATCGCGTACGGAGTTTCCGTCGCCCCAGATCTCCACAGGTCTGCCCTCTCGTGCACTCGCAAGGAAGGTCGCCACGATTCCCTGTCCCCGGTAGGGGCGCTGTCCCGGTCCGTAGGGATTGGAGAAACGCAGGATGATCGTCCGAAGGCCGTACATCCGCTGATACAACTGCATATACTCTTCGACGGCCAGCTTGTGGATCCCGTATGCGGTCTGCGGATCCGTCGGATGACTCTCATCAATCGGTGTGTACTGCGGCACGCCATAGACCTGTCCGCCGGAAGACGCATAGATCACGCGTGCAGCCTGCTTCTTCACGCAGACGTCCAAAAGTCCGATGGACGGAAGGATATTCGCCGCAGCATCCTCGTAAGCAGATTGACCGGTGGCGTTCGGTATCGCCGATCCTGCAAAATGCACGACCACGTCGTCCTTGTCGATGCTTTTCTCCAGAGTCTCCGTATCTTTTAAATCGCAGGATACAAAAGGGATATCCGCCTGCTTCAGTCGCTCGTTCGTCTGCAGATCGATCGTCAGGACCTTGTATTCTTTTTTC
>CAMOHF010000215.1 GCA_946614685.1 uncultured Clostridia bacterium
GCTGTTGCGGATGCTTATGACTCCATGACATCCCGCGTTGGCAAGCGGGAACCGCTCCCCCAGAGGACGGTCAGAGAACAGCTGGTGAAGGATGCCGGCGGGCGATTCGATCCGAGGTACGCCAAGACGATGATCGCTATGATCGACGGCGACGCCGAGTACATGCTTCGCGACGCGGTTGAGTCCGACGAGCGTAGAGACGATACGGATCTCAATGCAGAAAGTGAGATGCATTTCGATGAATACAGAGAGCAGGTATCGGACGGGATCAGGCTCACGGACGAGACAGTGAAGATACGGTTTGTCTCGAAGCCGGATGAGGGGTACGATCCGAAGATCTCCATCCCTGCACTCATCCTTTTTGATTCTACAGACGGACGGATCCACAGAGACGACAGAGGAGTTCGGATCCTGAATTACGTAGAGTACGGAGAGATCTGGATGGACGGACACACCGTGTCCGGAGCGGCCAGAAACTTAAAGATGACGGTGACGGAGAAGGAAGGCGCGGACCCTGCGTCAGATGCGGGCGAGGTGTCGTACGAGATTGAGGCGGTCCGCTACAAGGATCACGTGCGGATCATCGCAGAGACCGCGACGCGACAGCTGCAGTGCATCGTGGCCCTTCCCGACGGCGGAAACGGCGCATGCATCGCCCTCTCCGGAGAGCACTGCAGTCTGCGGGAGATTACCGTCGAGACCGGAGGTCTTAAGGTGGACGAGAACGTCATCCCGAGGATCGTGGATGAGATCAGCTACATCAACCGTATCGTAGGTGATGTGCCGAATGTGCAGGTGGACGGAAACCGTTCTGCGACATCGGAAAATTTTGTTGTGGAAGACGGCATGCGACTGGCCTTTCGATCGTCTTCGCTTCCGACGGCACATTTGCTGTGGCACTGTCCCTATGTCCTGCTTTACGCTTCGGCGGACGGGCAGGTTGACGGAGAGGATTACAAGGAATTTGCCTGCGTCAGACTGGGCGGCGAGGATGCCACGAAGGACGGAGCGGCAAGAAACGAGCTTTCGGTCAGAAAGAACGATGATTTCGAGGACTGGGAAGCGTGGAAGGCTGCAAACAAGCGCGGCATTTCCTGCGAACTTCGCTTCCGCCGCAGACGCAACAGAGTTATCATGACCACTGTCTGCGCCGGCATAGAGATCAAGAACGTGACCTATCTTCCGGAGAACGCCGGAGACGTGCGTGTCGCTTTGACCGGTGACCGCTGCGCTCTGACCGATATACGGGTGATGTAGGAACAGAAAAAGGGAAGGTAAGTAACGGTATTGAAAAAGAGGAGACGGAGGGATTCGAACCCTCGTGCTATGGGGGTAACCTTAATCAAGGCAGCGTCTGTGAAACCATCCTCTTGGGATGCGGGGTGGATGGGTAGGTAGGTCAACGGTTATCAATAATTGAAAAAACACTTGAAATAGAAGAATTAATTGTTATAATAAAAATAGTAGGTGATGCACAGCCTAATAAATGAGCGAGTTAACAACAGGGACAAGGAAACTTGTCCCTGATTTGTTCCACAGGAGAGATATGGGAAGACTTAAAATATACGAGGTGAATCCAAACTATATAAAGTATTTGTCAAATTATCAGGATCATCTTTTTTATTCGGATGGCAAAAAGGCTGGAAGAAAATATATAGGCATTGTCTTAGAGATGAATGGGTTTAAATACTTTGCTCCCTTATCGTCCTATAAGGCCAAACACAAGAAGATGGATGAAGGGGTTGATTTTATCAAAATAAAGGATTATGCAGTGATAAATATCAACAATATGGTTCCTGTTCCTGATAGTGAGTACTCGTTGGTAGATGTAAACGGAACTAAAGATCAGCATTACAGATTCTTGCTTCAGGCAGAAAGTAGAGAAATAAATAGACAAAAAAACAGAATAGTTAAAAATGCGGATATTGTATACAAACACAAGATGAGAAACGGAGATGACACGCCACTCGCAAAACGAACTAATGATTTTGTAACATTAGAGAAAGCATGCAAAGACTATAGCTAAGAGAAAACCGGCAAGCGTAACGCTTGCCGGTTTTTGTTGGTAAGCGGAGACGGAGGGATTCGAACCCTCGTGCCCCGGAGGGCTAACGCATTTCGAGTGCGCCCCGTTATGACCACTTCGATACGTCTCCTGATTTGCTGTATTGACTTATGAAAACACAGCATTTACAATGCCTTCAGGATTATAGCATAAAATCAGAGGAATGGAAAGAAGAAATATCACATATGGATAAGGGAGAAAAGAAAAACCGAAATCTGAAATACGGGGATCAGCCTGTTGTATCGCGAGATTCTTGCGAAACGCATCGGACTATAGTATAATTTATGCAATTGTGGGCAGAAATTTAGGAGGTCAGTCATGGCAATCGAGACATACGGAAAGATTACGGTAGAAACCTGTGAGATCGAGGGACTTCGGGAGATTACACCCGCAGTGTTCGGCGATCCCCGCGGGTACTTTATGGAGACATACAATTACAACGATTTTGCGGCAGCAGGCATCGATATGCAGTTCGTGCAGGACAATCAGTCCGCATCCAAGAAGGGCGTGCTTCGTGGCTTGCATTTCCAGATCAACTTCCCGCAGGACAAGCTGGTCCGCGTGGTAAGCGGCGAGGTATACGATGTGGCAGTGGATCTTCGCGAGGGCTCACCGACCTTCGGCAAGTGGCACGGCGTGCTGCTTTCCGCAGAGAACAAAAAGCAGTTCTTCATCCCGAAGAATTTTGCGCACGGCTTTATCGTGCTTTCCGATTATGCTGAATTTGCTTACAAATGCACCGACTTCTACCACCCGAACGATGAGGGCGGACTGCTCTGGTGCGACCCCGAGATCGGCGTAGACTGGCCGATGCCCGAGGGCATGACAAGAGACGACCTCATTCTGTCGGAGAAGGACACGAAGTGGGGCGGAATCAAGGAGTATAGCGCAAACTAATGAACGTCAGTGTTATATTTGCAACATATAACAGATCAGAGATCATAGAGGATGTCCTTTCGGCATGGCTGGTGTGCGATAAACAGACGAAGTACAGCTACGAGATCATATGCTCGGATGATGCTTCCGCAGATGACACAGTGGAGAGAACCAGGAACTCCAAGGGTCTTCCCATTACTGTGCTTGA
>CAMOHF010000216.1 GCA_946614685.1 uncultured Clostridia bacterium
ATACCATCATCGGTACACTGGTTATCATGTCACTCACAAACGGTATGAACCTGATGGGAATCGATATCTCCTACCAGTATATCGTAAAAGGTCTGATCTTCGTCATCGCAGTAGCATTCGACGTAAGAAGCAGAAAGAAATAATGAACCAAGCCAATTAGACCACAAGAATAAACCCTTCCTCAAAAAAACGAGGGTCCCGGAAACGATCCATCTCCGGGGCTCTCGTTTTTTCTGAGGAGTTATAATGATCTGACGAACGACCTTGAATTACCTATCAACCGATAGTATAATAGGTTGAGTGATACAAAGGGAGGTGCGATTATGATTTCAACAAGAGGACGTTACGGCCTGCGCGTTATGATCGATCTTGCCAAGCAGGACGGAACAGGGTATATTCCGCTGAAAGAGATTGCAGAACGTCAGGGTATATCCAAAAAATACCTTGAAATCATTGTAAAGGAGCTCGTTTCTTCCAAGATGATCATCGGAGCAAGCGGTAAGGGCGGAGGATATAAGTTAAGCCGCAAGCCCGGGGAGTACACAGTAGGAGAGATCATCGAACGGATGGAGGGATCCCTGGCTACGGTTGCCTGCTTAAAGGCCGGAGCCGAGCCTTGCCCACGAGAGGCAAACTGTGATACTCTTCCGATGTGGAAGGAGTACAACAATCTGGTTCACGATTTCTTTTATGGGAAGAATCTGACGGATCTGCTGCAGTAACCGGGAGCGGGAACAAGAGATATACGGAGACGGAAAAAGCATGACGCAGTCGTTTCATTCTTGAAAGGAGTATTGACGTGCGCATATTGGTGGTGGAAGACGAGCGGGCACTGGCGGAGCTGGTCGAAAAGAGACTGACAAAGGAACACTATACGGTGGATGTGGCCTATGACGGCGAGGACGGTCTGGACAAGGCCCTGTCCGGCATATACGATCTTGTGCTGCTTGATATCATGCTTCCCAAAGTGGATGGTATGACCATTCTTTCGGAGATTCGAAAAGCCGGTCTTTCCGTGAAGGTGATCATGTTGACAGCGAAAAGCGCTTTGGAAGACAAACTGGCGGGATTCTCGGAGGGAGCGAACGACTATGTTCCGAAGCCCTTCCATATCGAGGAGCTGCTTGCCAGAGTGCAGGTACAACTGCGGACCAAGATCGGAGTCGACACATCCCTTTCCTACGGGAATGTAAAACTGGATGAGAAGATTCCTGCGGTGGTCAACACGGACACGGAGGAAGAGATCAAGATCAATAACAAAGAGTTTCTTCTGCTTGAGTATTTTATGATGAATCCGAATCAGGTTCTGCCGAAGGATATGATCTTTGATCGTGTATGGGGCATGGAGAATGACAGTTTTTCAAACAATCTGGAGGCATATGTTTCCTTTGTGAGAAAAAAACTGAAAGCGATTGCGGCGGACGTTACCATACGTTCCGTCAGAAATATGGGATACAAACTGGAGTCAACGGATGAGAGAACTTAAAAGAAAAACATTTCTCACAATCTTTTTGATCATAACGGCCTTCCTCCTCGTGAGCGTTGTGCTGGTGAATGTGAGCAATTATAAAAGAGAGTCGGAAAGTATCCGGAGAAACTTAAATATCATGGACGGACGGGGCATGAAACCGGTAAACGGCGGAATGCCGCAGGAAGGGGAACCGCCACAGCAGGACGGCGAGCCGCAGGACCTCGAGCATATGATGTTTATGGATCACGAGGTTTACACGGTCGAATTAAACGGAACCGAAGTGACCCGCGTGATCAGTCATGCACCGGAAGCATCGGATTTCGATGCGGCGTCGATTGCGGTTTCTGTCGTCGAACTGTGCAAGACGGAGACCACAAAGGTTGAGAATCTCTTTCTTGGAGGATATGCTTTTCATTTCAAACCCGGAGAGTCGGTGGTGATCGTCAACTTAGATCCCGTGGCGCGAAAACTCAGGAGTCAACTGCTGCTCACCCTGTGTATCTTCGGGATCGCGGTTTTTGTCGTGGCGGCGATGACGCGCCTTATGACCGGATGGATCACAAAGCCTGCTGCGGAGGCACTTTCAAAGCAGAGGGCATTTATCGCAGATGCATCGCATGAATTAAAAACACCGCTCGCCGTCATTATGGCCTCGGCGGATGAACTTGAGACGACGGAGACCAATGCACCTATGATCGAGAACATCAAGTATGAATCCGATCGCATGAATCGTCTGATCACGGGACTTCTTGATCTTTCCAAACTCGATGCCGGGACGCCGGAGGATGCTTTTAGGGAAGAGAACTTAAGCGCGATCGTGGAAAAGACCTGCCTTGTGTTTGAAGCGGTCGCATTTGAACAGGGCGTTACCATTGATACAAAGATTGAGGAAGGAATCCGCTTTTCCTGTATTCGGGAGGAGATGGAGAAACTTGCGTCTACTCTGATAGACAATGCCTTAAAACACAGTGAGAAAGACTCTTCCATACGCGTAGGCCTGAAACGGGAGCGCGGTACGATTCGCTTTACGGTGACCAACACGGGTGAACCGATCCCGGAGGGCGATGAGGAAAAGATCTTTGAGAGATTCTACAGAGGAAGCGCGGACAGAAACAGAAACGAAAACCGATACGGTCTCGGCCTGGCCATCGCCAAAAGCATCGTTACGGGACACGGCGGTACGATTCGAGCGGCTTCGGCAAGGGGAAAGACAACCTTTACGGTGGAAATGTGACAAGTTGATATGACTTGTCACATTTTTTTTGTTTTTTAATTTTCATTTAAGGTTTCACCTTTATGATGGCACCATAGAAAAAACAAAGAAAGGCGGAACACCATATGAACAAGTATAAGGACGTGTTTCAGAGAACGGAAATGAAATATCTGCTTTCTCCCGAACAGTATAAAAAGCTGATGCCGTATCTTGCGGAGCTGGCTGAGATCGACAGTTACGGAGATACAGCGATCAACAATATCTACTTCGATACTCCGGATTTCTTCCTGATCAGGAACTCTTTGGAGAAACCGAAGTACAAAGAGAAACTGAGACTTCGTACTTACGGTCGCACGGATGATGAGACAAATGCATTTGCGGAGATCAAGAAGAAGTATGACGGCATCGTATACAAGCGAAGGATATCCGGA
>CAMOHF010000217.1 GCA_946614685.1 uncultured Clostridia bacterium
TGGAAACAGCAAACTCGAAACCTTCACGACGCATGTTCTCAATCAGGACGGACAGATGAAGCTCTCCGCGTCCGGATACCTTGAAGCACTCCGTGCTCTCCGTCTCCTCCACGCGAAGCGATACATCCGTATTGAGCTCGCGGAAGAGTCTGTCACGCAGGTGACGGGAGGTGACAAATTTGCCTTCCTTACCTGCAAGCGGAGAATCATTCACCATGAAGTCCATGGAGATGGTAGGCTCGGAGATCTTCTGGAAGGGAATTGCCTCCGGATTCTCCGGAGAGCAGATGGTATCACCGATATGAATGTCGGCAATACCGGAGATTGCCACGATGGAACCGATCTTCGCTTCCTCAACTTCAACCTTCTCAAGTCCTTCAAACTCGTAGAGCTTTCCGATCTTCACCTTCACTTTCTTGTCAGGCTCATGCGCATTCACGATGACGCATTCCTGATTGAGTTTCAGTGATCCGTTGTCGACCTTGCCGACACCGATTCTTCCGACATACTCATTGTAATCGATGGTGGAAATCAGTACCTGTGTGCCCGCATCGGGATCACCCTTCGGTGCGGGGATATATTTCAGAATGGTTTCAAAAAGCGGTTTCATATCCGTGCCCGGCTCATCGGCGGACAAAGATGCAATACCGGCCTTCGCTGACGCATAGACGAAGGGACAGTCAAGCTGCTCTTCATTCGCATCCAGCTCTAAGAGAAGCTCTAAAACCTCCTCTTCCACCTCTGCCGGACGCGCCTCGGGACGGTCGATCTTGTTGATGCAGACAATGACATTCAGATTCATCTCCAAAGCCTTCTTTAAGACGAACTTTGTCTGCGGCATGGCGCCCTCAAAGGCATCAACCACAAGGATAACGCCGTTCACCATCTTTAAGACACGCTCTACCTCACCGCCAAAATCCGCATGGCCCGGGGTATCGATGATATTGATCTTGGTGCCGTTGTAGGAAACAGCCGTGTTCTTGGACAGAATGGTGATACCGCGCTCGCGCTCGATATCGTTGGAGTCCATCACACGCTCCTTCACTTCCTGGTTCTCGCGGAAGATACCGCTCTGCTTTAAGAGCTCATCCACAAGTGTGGTCTTGCCGTGATCGACATGCGCAATGATCGCAATGTTTCTGACGTCTTCTCTTGTAATCTCCATAACCTAAAAACCTCTTTAATATAAGCAAAATCACCATGTTTTCAAACGGTGAGTATTCTATCACAGCCGTAGCTTTATTGCAAGCGCTAATACCTGGCCAAACGTTCAAGGATCAACAAAAAGGCGGCGATCATGGTGAAATTCAATACGTGTCTCACTTTTTGATTCACCAAAAGTCCGATGAATTCCCGGATAAATGCGTTGAAATAAAAGTACTTCTTCGTCGGTGCAGAAAGTCCTTTCGCTTCAAAGTCGCATTTGTCCGCTAATGTGTACCCACGGAACACGTGATAATTGGTGGTGGAAAATGCAATCTTTTTTTTGTGGATATCCCCGGATTGCTCTTCGATCTTTTGCCTCGAGTACAGCATATTCTGATAGGTGTTCTCGCTTTGATCCTCCCGAAGGATCTGTTCTTTCGGAATCCCCTGCCCGATGAGATAGCGTTCCATCGCCTCTCCCTCGGAGATCACTTCGTCCTCGCCCTTCCCGCCGGAGGGTACAAACACCGCATGTTTTCCGGATGCCTCATACTGTGCTTTTTCGAATGAGATCGCACGGTCCACACGGTTTTTCAGAATCGGCGTCAGACTTCCGTCCTGCCGGATGGCGCAGCCGAGAATGATGATGTAATCCCGGTCATATTTCGGACGATACATTGTTGCAAGCCAGGCCGTAAGGACGGTCGCTATAAACATGCACTCAAGATAACATTGAATATATGTAAACACGGTTCTTATCTCGATCGGTAGATTGCCGAGCGGATTGAGCCACGGAAACAAACCGATCGTCGCAGCGGTTCCTTCCATCCACAGAATCGCAAATGCAATTCCAAGCATGTTGATCGGACTGCGTCCCTCATGCTTCAGAAGCGAAATATTGCTTAAGAAAAGCACTGCGGCAAAGATCATCATCAGCGGTGTAAGCACAGCGAGGAAAACCCAAGCCGTGTCCGTGATCATAAAGAACAATCCCTTGATCGACCTTACGAGATCATTTTGGAAGCGATAAAACACATATGCCAGGATTGAAAAACTGTAGATCAGCAATCCTCCGCATCCCATCATCAGATAGGAAAACCGACCGCGGCGATAGCTCGCAACATAGATCAAAAGCAGCGAGACACATCCGATCAGTATCGAGAGAAAAAATGCGTAGATCACGGCCGTAAAGCCATGAAAGGTGACGCCGCCCGAAACATCAAGGATCACTCCGGACCGAAGGACATAAAACTGCACCCGGATGATCCTGACATTCGTGGATCCGTCGGACCGCGTCATATTCAATCCCACGTCGAGCGTCGTGCTTCCGTATCCCGTCGATTTGAAAGAGAGCATCAGCTCTCCGTCGCTATCGATACTGCTTCCGGTAAGGGTAACGGAATCCCCCTCGCGACCGATCACATACGAAGACAGTTTCACATCGTCTTCCTCGTAGATTCTGGTCAGCTTGACATAGGTATCGCCGACGAAGCAGACATGGATCAACGCTGCGATGATCGTCGCTACGGATATGAGATTAAGAAGAACGATCCATTTTTTCATAGGGAATCCTTATACATAGAAAAACCGCCGGCCCAGCCGGCGGTTTCTCTTATCTACTCCACACTGTAGTTTGGTGCTTCTTTTGTAATCTGAATATCGTGCGGGTGACTTTCCTTCAGAGATGCAGCCGAAATCTGGATGAATTCTGCCTTCTCGTGAAGCTCTTCGATGTTTCTGGCTCCACAGTAACCCATACCTGCGCGAAGACCGCCGATCAGCTGGAATACGGTGTCCTCAACGGAACCCTTGTATGCCACACGTCCCTCGACGCCCTCGGGTACAAGCTTTTTCGCATTCGCCTGGAAGTAACGATCCTTGGAGCCGTTCTCCA
>CAMOHF010000218.1 GCA_946614685.1 uncultured Clostridia bacterium
CACAAGACGTACTTAAGCCTTCCCGGCAATGTCAAAACAGACTGCAATTACGCCTATATGACGGCAGCGGTGGTCCTCACCTCCCTGCTTGTAACCGCAGAACAAAAGAGTCTGACCCCCGAGGTCCAGGCCGCATAGATTTGCACAACAAAAAGCCGCATTCCTGCGGCTTTTTGTTTATCTGTCGTTTTCTTTTTGAATGATCTTTTCGATCTCCTCGTGCATATCGATGAAGATCTCCGTCAGTCTCGGATCAAAATGCGTTCCCGCTTCCTCCTTGATGATCTTTAAGGAGGCGTCCACCGGAAACGCATCCTTATAACAGCGCTTGGAGATCAGCGCGTCAAACACATCCGCAACGGCCATGATTCTGGCCGAAAGAGGGATATCATTCTGCTTTTTCCCCGCAGGATATCCGTTGCCGTTCCACCACTCATGGTGGTAGGTCGATACATCGAAGGCAATATCGATGTAAGCCTTGTCTTCCACGCCCGAGAGCACCTCACGGACGATGCGTCCGCCCTCGGCCGCATGTCGCTTCATCACTTCAAACTCTTCCTTGGTGAGCTTACCCGGCTTCTGGAGGATCTGGTCCGGCACGATGATCTTTCCGATATCATGCATGGGTGCTGCTTTCACCAACAGCTCAATGTAGGAATCCGTCAAAGTCTCTGCATATACGCCGCGCTTTTGCGCTTCCTTCGCAAGCAGTTCCACGTATGCGCTGGTACGCTTGATGTGTCCGCCCGTCTCAAGATCTCGGCTCTCGATCAGGGTCGCCATACCGATGACGGTGTTGTTCTGAATTTCCAGAAGGCGCTCATTGTGCGCCATCAGTTCCTGATTCTTCTGAACGATTTCCTTTTCAAGGGAAATCTTATAGTTCTCAAGTCCGGCCGTCTGTCTTACGCAGAAGAAAAGTCCGACCAAAACTGCAACCAAGATCAACGCCATGCAGAGAATCGCACTGATTCTCGAGATCAGAATGTCGTTGTTCATGCGGCGACGTCCCTCGGCAAGATTGTTGTTCATCAGAACCGAGAACTGGTCGAAGGTTTCATTGACCTCAGCAAGATAAACGCCCATCCGCTCAAAGCTGTTCGACTCTACATCTTCTTCGTCGTGTGTTTTTACGTAGTCAAAGATCTCATTTACTTCTTCGAGATAATTATCCACAGCCACGCGTACCGTGTTATAGATTCCTCTTTCCGCATCCGTATTGATGTGGACCTCGAACTCCTTAGATGCCTTCCTCAGGTTCTCCCTTGCGATCACTTCCTCGTAGGCGTAGATGTCCTTCTGATTCTCATCTGCGGTTCGCAGGTAATTCAACACCAGCGTCTGATGACGGTACAGGTTCTTGGAGATGGTGTCCATATCCTTGCCCGTTTCGTAGCTTTCCTCGATAAACGTCTCGTAATTACTGGTAAGTCTGTCGATATTGAATTTCAGTAAAAGAACGCCGGTAATACCGGCGACTCCCATAAGTAGAACTATAATAAAGATTCTGGCCGTATAGGTGCTGTGATTCATCCTGTCTTCCTTCTATGTCTAAGCCGCAATGATAATGCGGTTTCTTCCGTCATTCTTCGCCTTGTACAGCGTCTTGTCCGCACGCTCAAAGAACGCGGTGGAACTGTCACCCTCCTTATAATCCGCAAGTCCGGCGCTGAAGGTGATCTTTCTGTCGATGCCCTCGTAGGTCTGCTCGGAAAACTCCTTGTGCAGGCGTTTTAAAATCTTCATGGACTCGGAGACGCTCAGATTGGTGAAGATCATTGCAAATTCCTCACCGCCGTATCTGGCCACATGAACATCCTCCCCGGACTGCTTGTTTAGAAGTTCTCCGAGTTTGACAAGGACGCGATTTCCGGCCTCATGCCCGAAGTCATCGTTCACGTTCTTGAAGTAGTCGATGTCAAGGATCGCCATGCGAAGCTGATCTCCGGCAGCATGCTCCTTGATCCTTTCCTCAAGGTACTGAAACATTCCCGTGTGGTTTAATACACCCGTGAGTCCGTCATACAGCATCTCCTTCTGAAGACGTCTGTTCACCAATGTCTGATCAACCACCAGTTTCTCCTTCTGCTTCTCGTAGGAAACAATACTCCGCACCACCAGATAGGAAAGCGGAAGCGCGATAAAACCAACGATGGCATTGTATACAAATGCATGTGGAAGCACGGCGTAAGGTGTAGTCATAATACAGATCATCGCCACCGCATAGGTTCCCATCAGCACAAGAAACAGTGCTCTGGAGATCCTGACATCACCGTAAATCGTCGAGATAAAAAGCGGCACGATGATCGTCATATAGATCGTAGGAAATGTATAATGCACGATAATCATATTCGCAAGGATGACGGTCAAGCACACAAGCGGTACCATACTCTTCAATCCGTTTCTTACCTTATCCGTGCGAAATGCAAGACTCGACAGCGCAAACACAACAAAATTGATCAGCGAAGGCCGAAGGATATATCTCGGAATGTACTTCGGAACGGGCACGCTGATTTCCCCCGTTGCATCGAGTGCGATCATAAATGCGATCTCAACACCAAGCATCATAATGATCAGGTAGAGATTCACGCGCATGATACCTTTCTGCCAATTCTTTATAATAGAATAGTAATTGGAATCATCCAACGCCCCCAGCTGATTGACCGGCTGTTTTTTCTTTTTTTTCTTTTTGACAACTTTGATTTCTTCTTCGATCATATCTGCCATAAGAACCATACTCCCCCGTATGCGAATCCGGAAAATTTCTCAGAATTACTATACCACAAAACGAAGTTTTATTAAAGGATAAAAAAACGCCGGCGGGGGAGCCGCCGGCGAACCAAAGGAAAATATAGGTGAACTCTGACCGGAGTTTAATCCGCAGAGATACCCTCTGTCTTGATGATGAACTTTGTGGTACCGGAGTCCCCGTCACAAAGTCCGGTGAATGTCTCATACTCGGAAGAAGCTTTAAGCACAGCCTGTACGCGCTCGGCGAGATCCTTCACATCTCCGTTGTAAGTGGAGATCAG
>CAMOHF010000219.1 GCA_946614685.1 uncultured Clostridia bacterium
GGTGCAGCGGCCATCCTCCCCTAAGGAATCTCCAACACTTCCATGAAGGAAGTCGGTACGACCATCAAGGCCTATATGCAGGTGGAGGATCATGAGACGGGACTTCCCTACTACCGTCTGCCTTATTCCACGGCGGACACCGCGGAGGTTACCGAGATCAAAGAAGGACACTATCTGATCTCCGTCGACAGAGACGGCAACAGACTTCCACTCATCGTGGATTCTGAACTGACCTTCGATTACGACACAGCTTACGACCTTCCTGCGGGATTCCTTGACCTTGGCGTAAAGGGACTGCTTTCCGCCAAGCAGATCACATCCAATCAGGTACCTTGCGGATTCGCCTGCTATGAGGGAGACGTTTCCGATACGTTTACCATCCACACTGTCATCGGACAGGTGAACAACAAAGACATCCTGAAGGAATTTGCAGGCAAATTAAACGGCGCATACTTCGATCAAAAGTACGCGGAAAGCGTGGAACTGATCGACAGACTTTCCGATGATGTGGGAACCGTGACGGCGAACCCCGTCTTTGACGCATATACAAGACAGAACTACGTGGACAATGTGCTTCGCGGCGGTTATCCCATCCGACTCGGCAAGGATAAGATCTTCTACGTATACTCCAGAAAGCACGGAGATATCGAGCGTGACTACAACTTCTTCTCCATGCTTCCCGAGTATTTTTCACAGGGCAACGGCAACTTCCGCGATGTGAACCAGAACAGAAGAAGTGACATCTACTTCAATCCTTTTGTGGGAGATTTCAATATCAAACTCTTCTACAACCTGATCCAGCTTGACGGTTACAACCCGCTTCATATCAAGCAGATCACCTATCGTGCGAAGACGGATGCGCTTGCACCCGTATACGCACTTGTGCCGGCGGACGCGAAGGACGCGCTTGCTTCCTTCTTTGAGAAGCCTTTCTCGCCGGGACAGCTTTTCACCTTCATGAGAGAAGAGGGAATCACGCCTACCGTATCGGATGAGGAATTCATCAACACGGTGATGGATGCGTGCGACCAGCTTGACAACTGTGACTTTGCAGACGGCGGCTACTGGACGGATCACTGGACCTACAACCTGGATCTTGTGGATGCATACTTAAAGATCTTCCCGGAGGAGAAAGAGAAGCTCTTCTTCGACGATAAGAGCTATACCTACTTTGAAAGCAAGGCGACGGTGCTTCCGAGAAGCAAGCGCTACGAGAAGACCAAGAACGGCGTGCGTCAGTACCACTTTGTGGATGAGGACGCCAAGAAGGATATTACCTACAAGCAGGCGAGAACCAAGTACGGAAAGGGAGAGGTTTATACTTCCACACTCGCGGCAAAACTTGTCCTTATGTCTGCAGTGAAGTTCGCAAGCCTTGATATGGAAGGCTGCGGTATTGAGATGGACGGCGGAAAGCCCGGCTGGTATGACGCTTTAAACGGACTGCCCGGACTCTTCGGATCCTCCGTCTGCGAGACATTTGAGACCGAGCGTATGCTCCTTACCTTAAAGGACATCCTTTCTTCCTATGACAGAGATGTTACGATCCCGAAGGAACTTTCCGCCTTTATCGGAAAACTCCGTGAGATCCTTGCCGGATACAAGACCGGCGGAGACCGCTTCGCAATGTGGAACAAGCTTACCGCAGCGAAGGAGGCATACAGAAGAGAGATCGAATTCGGTGTGGACGGCGCCGAGGTTACACTTTCCGCAGGAGAGATCATCCCGCTTCTTGATGAGATGATCGCATATATCGAGGAGGGCATCTCCATCTTAAAGAGCCGTCATGACGGCATCGTGCCTTCCTACTGCGGATACAAGATGAGTGACTACAAGGTAGAGGGAGACGACATCGTTCCCGAAAACTTTGACAGAGAGTATATCCCTCTCTTCCTCGAGGGTCCGGTACGCTACCTCAAGTTGCCTAACGCATTAGACGAAAAGAAGGCGCTTTACGACAAGGTGAAGGCTTCCGCACTTTACGATAAGAAGCTGTCCATGTACAAGGTGAATGAGTCCCTGAAGGAGGCAACCTTCGAGCTTGGCAGGTGTCGTGCTTTCCAGCCCGGCTGGCTGGAGAATGAGAGCATCTGGCTGCATATGGAGTACAAGTACCTGCTCTCCACCTTAAAGGCGGGACTTTTCCCCGAGTTCTTCGACGACTTAAAGACCGCGGGCGTACCATTCATTCCCTATGAGACTTACGGAAGAAGTCCCCTTGAGAATTCTTCCTTCATCGTAAGCTCCGCCAACGGAGACGAGAAGATCCACGGCAAGGGATTTGTTGCAAGACTTTCCGGATCCACAGCCGAGTTTATCGAGATCTGGGAGCTGATGATGTTCGGCGAGAAGCTCTTTACCCTTGAGGACGGTGAGCTTGCGCTTACATTTGCACCCGCGATCCCGGCATACCTCGTTCCGGAAAGCGGAGACGTATCAGCAACCTTCCTTGCGAAGACTACGGTAACCTACCATGCAGGCGCTTCAAAGGATCTGATCCCCGGAAAGTACGACATTTCAAAGATCACCGTCACATATGCGGACGGCGCGACAAAGGAGATCGCAGGCGAAAAGATCACCGGTGAAGATGCGAAAGCGGTACGTGACGGCAAGGCTGCAAAGATCGACGTATATTTGACATAAACTCGCGAAATCATTATAATTATATGGTTTTGGAGGCGAAACCATGTATGCGAAGGAACAGCACAAAAGAATACTGAATCTCCTTGCGAATGTGATCGTGTGGGCGGTAGAGGTGCTGGCCTTTGCTATCGTATGGTACGGCGCCTATGACCACCCCTTCTATGACAGGGGAAACTATGCGGTGGTCGGTGTCTACGCGCTGTTCATGTATTTATTTACCAAGAGCGTGAACGGTTACAGCATCAGCTACCTAAGACTTTTGGATCTCATTATGTCACATGCATTGGCCATCGGCGGCGGTGCGGTTGTGGGATATCTGATCACATGTATGGCCTGGGGTGAGTACGTT
>CAMOHF010000220.1 GCA_946614685.1 uncultured Clostridia bacterium
GGAGAAGTCCAACTCCGGATCCACGCCGTGTGTGTACATATTCATGGCAATGGTGATCACGTCAACATTTCCGGTACGCTCACCGTTTCCGAACAATGTGCCCTCGATACGGTCAGCGCCCGCAAGCAGGCCAAGCTCCGCATCCGCAACGCCGCATCCGCGGTCGTTGTGAGGGTGG
Organism: uncultured Clostridia bacterium; assembly: GCA_946614685.1. GTDB lineage: Bacteria > Bacillota > Clostridia > Lachnospirales > Lachnospiraceae > Coprococcus_C. The sequence goes on from CAMOHF010000220.1 coordinate 179, forward strand.
AGGGAGAGAACAACATTCTCTCTGTATTTCATATTCTTGCTTAAATACTCAATCTGACTTGCATATACGTGGGGAAGTGACATCTCAACCGTCGCGGGAAGGTTGATAATGGCCTTTCTGTCCGGTGTCGGCTGCCATACATCAAGAACCGCGTTGCAGACCTCGAGCGCATACTCCGGTTCCGTTCCCGTAAAGCTTTCCGGTGAATACTCGAAACGATACTTCGCGCCGGCTTCATCCGCAAGTTTCTTTAACAGTGCCGCGCCGTCGATCGCGATCTGCTTGATCTCTTCCTTGGATTTCTTGAATACCTGTTCTCTCTGCGCAACAGAGGTAGAGTTGTAGACATGCACGATTACATTTGCGGGATTCGCGCCCTCAACCGCTTCAAAGGTTTTCTTGATGATATGTTCTCTGGCCTGTGTCAGAACCTGAATGGTAACGTCATCCGGAATGAGATTCTGCTCGATCAATGTACGACAGAACTGGTACTCTGTCTCCGATGCGGCGGGGAATCCGATTTCGATCTCCTTGAAACCGACGCGGATCAGCTCCTTGTAAAACTCGACCTTCTCTTCGAGGCTCATCGGTACGACGAGCGCCTGGTTTCCGTCGCGAAGATCAACGCTGCACCAGATCGGCGCCTTGTCCACATACTCCTTGTTCACCCAGTCCGTTGAAGGAACGGGCGGCATATAATAACCTCGCTTGTAATGCTGATAATTCTTCATGTTCATATCCTCCAGTCTGATATATGTCAAATCTAGTTATAACATCTTCCGTTTCTTTAGGATCCATAGGACGATCAGACTGATCGCCAAAGTCAGTACGCAAATAATATAGAATCCGTAAGGTGTATCCGATAGCGGCATCCATTTCCCGCTGACATTCATACCGTATAGCCCGGATATGATGGTCGGGATGGACATCACGATGGTGATCGCCGCCAGGTATTTCATGATGTTGTTGAGTCGGTTGTCGATCATAGTAGACATGAGTTCCCGCGAACCTTTGATGATGTCACGGTAAATCGTTGTCATCTCGATTGCCTGCAGATTCTCGACCACCACGTCATCCAGCAGCTCCTGATCCTCGGGGAATTTCCGGATACCGCTGTATCTGGTTAGTCGGTCTACGATCATGCGGTTTGCACGTAGCGATGTATCGAAATATACGAGTGTGGACTCCAGCTCGTGAAGATAGATGATATCGGAATCTTCCGTAGCACTGCCCATCCTTTCCTCCATCTCGATTCTTCTTCTGTCGATCAGTCGAAGGCAGGACTGATACATCGTGCTCGCACGGTATAGGATCTGGTAGGTGAAGCGAACCTGCTTCTTGGTGGTAAAGTCACGGACATTGTTTACAATGAAGTGCTTTAGGACAGGGGTTTCCACGGAGCAGACCGTGATGATCGCATCATCCGTCCATAGGACGCCGAGCGGGATCGTGCAGTACATCTCCTGATCATGTCTTACTTCCGTAGTCGGTATATCGAACAGGATCAGCACATAGTCGTCGTTCACGTCAACACGTGACGACTCCTCCTCATCCAAAGAGGCACGCATATCTGCGATGTCTACGCCGTATCTTCTGGCGATCTCGACACTTTCGTCCTGTGACGGCGCGACCAGATTGATCCACATGCCGGGCATAAACTCGTCAATCTGCCTGAGTTTCCCATTCTCCGTAATGTACTTGCTGATCACACGCATCACCTCTTTCCCAAGTTTCCGGCTTCTCAACCATCATAATATGATACCTTTTTTTATAAGTAAACGCAAGGTTTTTATGACACAAAAAACGTGCGTCCCATAGGAACGCACGTAATCTTAAACGACTGTAACTAGATTTCGGACATCTCTTCCCCGGACAGAACCGTAAGTCCCGCCTTGGTCAAAGCCGCCTCTGCGGCCTTATGATCATTCACGCGGAAGACCATATAAGCCTTGTCGGTCTTTCTCTCACCGGAGATCGCATACATGTACTCGATGTTGATCTTGGCCTCGGTCAGAACATTTAAGATCTGATTCAAACCACCCGGTGCATCCGAGGTTGCTGCAACCACAACCGGCGTCAGTTTATTGACATAGCCCGCGTCTTTAAGCACCGTGCTCGCTTCGTATACATCATCCACCAAAAGACGGATGATACCGAAACCGTCGGCAATCGCAACGGATACCGCGCGCATGTTGATCTTGTTCTCCGCAAGCACCTGCGTCATCTCATTGAGTTTGCCCGGCTTATCTTCTACAAATACGGAAACCTGCTTTACACTCATAATCGGTACCTCCCGTGAATTATATTTTTCTGTTATCGATCACACGGACCGCTTTTCCTTCACTTCTTGTGATGCTCTTCGGTGCAACCAGCGTCACCTTCGCCTTGATACCGAGCATGTTCTTTAAGCCCTCGACAAGGTCCGCCTGACGTTTCCGGATCTCGCTTACATTATCCGTGAACATCTCGGGTGTCATCTCAACATGGACATCGAAGGTGTCGGTGTTATTCACGCGATCCACGATGATCTGACAGTTTGCCTGGTAGCCGTGGTTCAAAAGCACAGTCTCGATCTGTGACGGGAATACGTTGACGCCGCGGATGATCAGCATATCGTCGGAACGTCCCATCGGCTTGCACATCTTCACATGCGTACGTCCGCAGGAGCACTTCTCTCTTGTAAGCTTGCAGATATCCTTGGTGCGGTATCTGAGCATCGGGAAGCCCTTCTTGTCTATCGCAGTAAACACAAGTTCACCCTGTGATCCCTCCGGAAGCGCCCCCAGCGTATCAGGATCAATGATCTCAGC
>CAMOHF010000221.1 GCA_946614685.1 uncultured Clostridia bacterium
TATCCTGGATGAGGCGACCTGGCAGCAGCTGCCGAGTATCTCGACTTTCAACTCCACGGTGCTCGGGAACTCCGTCACGGTGATGGGCCGTCTCGGATTTTACACCGGCGCCAATGAGTTTTTATATCGCGGCGCGACACCGTTTACCAACTCGATCCTGGGTGTGCGCTATCTCTTCAAACGAAAGAACGACGTGGACATCTATGATTTCACGCCGGTTGCGGAGAAGGAGGGGATCGAGATCCATGAGAATCCCTATCCGCTCTCAATTGCATTTGCCGTCGATGCACATGCGAAGCGCTGGAACAGAGAGGGCAATACGCCGCTGATCAAGCAGCAGGAGCTGGCCAATATGATGACCAGGCTTCCTTACTTCTTCACACTGCAGTATCCCACCTGCTACAATACGAGCGACGGGATGGAACTTGCGGGAGATGTGATGCATCCGCGCGTGCGGGCGAAGAAGAACGGTACCTGCAGCTTTGTCACGGAGTTTGATATCGATGTGCCGGGAGACTACTACATCAACTGCCGCGGAAACGATGTGACCGAGATCGCATTTTCCATTAACGGAAAGAGTATCACGCAGGACCGCTACCAGATCTCGATCTTCCACCTCGGAGAACTTGCCGAGGGCGATCATGTCACGGCGGAACTGATCTACAAGAATATGGACACACACCCGGAGGTGGCACATTTTGAGCTTGCGACCTTCGACAGGAATCTGTATGAGTCGACCTACAGGAAACTTGCGGCGCATCAGATGAATGTGTCGACGTTTAAGGACGGCTATATCGAGGGTACGGTGGAGATGCCGGCGGATTCGACACTTTTTACCTCGGTTCCCTATGACAAGGGATGGAAGGTATACGTGGACGAGCATCCGGCGGAGTACTACGCCTTCGGAGAGAGTTTTATCGGAATCGACATGGAGAAGGGGCTTCATGCGGTGAAGATGGTTTACACGCCGCGCGGCCTGTACCAGGGTATGCTCGTGAGCCTGATCTCGGCGATTTTCTTCGGGATTTTACTGCATGAGGGGAAGAAGAAACCGAAGGAAAAGAAACCGAAAATCGAGTCACAAGAAGATTGACCGAAGGAACATTCTATAGTAAAATATAGACATTATCGGACTTTATCTTAGTATCAGAATAGGGGTGTTAAAATCATGGACAAACTCAAGGAATTGGGCTGGCAGAAAGTGATGATTATCGGTGCCGCAGCGGACGTTGTTCTGGGCGTGCTCCTGGGGGTTATTCTTAAGAATTCTGCAGCCGGTATCGTTACGGGTGTGCTCACGGCAGCGATCACCGCGGTTTTGCTTTTTGCCATGTGCGGCGGGGAGGTACCGGGACATTCGAAGAGCGATAAGTACAGGAAGCTCTTCATGAATCTTCCGATCGGATTTGCACAGGCGAAGATCATCACAAGCCCGGGCGGAGGGATCAGCGGTTACTGCATCGAAGACGCGAATGAGCGCTTCGGAAGCTACTTCAACTTGGACACCACGGATTACGTGGGCAAGGTTCTTGGCGACAGCAAGATCGAAGTGCTTCAGGACATCAACGCCTGGTTCAACGCATACAACAATTCCGGTACCAGAGAGGGCGACTTCATGGACGTAGAGATCACCATGGAGAAGCTCGGCAAGGTATTCAACACCGTTATGTATAAGTCCGAAGCGGACTACATCAATATGGTGGTTATCGATATCACCGAGCAGAAGGAGACAGAGAACAAGCTCTCCTCCGCGATCGAGGACGCGAATGCCGCATACAAGACACAGGCAGAGTTCCTCGCGAATATGTCACACGAGATCCGTACACCGATCAACGGTATCCTCGGTATGCTTCAGCTTACGCTGATGGCTGAGGATCTGCAGGCTGACTACAGAGACAATCTCTTAACAGCGAAGAATTGCGCTGACAACCTCCTCCGTCTGATCAACGACATCCTCGATATCAGCAAGCTCGAGGCCGGCAAGTACAGCCTGAAGGAAGAGATCTTCGATGTCAGAAGCGCCATCGAGGAGACCGTGGCAGCACAGGTACCCGCAGCTACGAACAAGGGTCTTGCGCTTGACTGCACCTTCGGCAACAACATCCCGAAGCTTGTGAAGGGCGACGGACAGCGTATCCAGCAGATCTTGAACTGCCTCCTTTCCAACGCTTTGAAGTTCACCTCCGAGGGCAGCGTTCGTGTGAAGATCGCAGCCATCGACACAGACAAAGAGAACATCAACATTCGTATCGCCGTTGCCGACACCGGTATCGGTATTTCCGAGAAGAATATGGACAAGCTGTTCATCCGCTTCTCACAGGTAGATTCCTCCGACACGAGACGCTACGGCGGTTCCGGACTCGGCCTTGTGATCTCCAAGCAGATCGCAGAGCTGATGGGTGGTAACATCAGCGTACAGAGTAAGGAAGGCATCGGTTCCACCTTCATCGCAGAGATTCCTTTAAAGGTTGTGAAGGCAGCCGAGATGGAAGCAGAGAAGGAAGCAGCCGAGGCGAAGAAGGAAGAGCCCGCAGTATTCTCCATCAACGCACATGGCAAGGCGAGAATCCTCGTAGCAGAGGACGAGCCCGTAAACCAGCAGGTTATCGGTAAACTCCTCGGTATGGCAGGTTTCTCCTACGATATCGCAGAGAACGGCGAGCGCGCCATCGAGCTCTTCAAGCAGAAGGAGTACGATGCAGCCCTCTTCGATGTACAGATGCCTGTGATGGACGGTATCGCAGCTACCCAGGAGATCCGCGAGATCGAGCAGAAGGAGCACAAGAAGCGCCTTCCCATCATCGCAGTTACCGCACGTGCTATGTTCGGTGACAAGGAGCGCATCCTCGAGAACAAACTCGATGATTACATTGCGAAGCCTTACAACCTGAACACAGTCGTCGAAACCCTGAACAAGTACATCGACCTCAAAGAAGAATAGATCATTACACAAACCCGGCCGCGCACACGCGACCGGGTTTTTCTT
>CAMOHF010000222.1 GCA_946614685.1 uncultured Clostridia bacterium
ACATTGTTGTCGATGTTGGACTGGTTGTGGATGAACTCAAGAATCTTGCGGATCGTCTGAACGAACTTCAGGCGCAGGCATAGGAACGAAAGGGACAGTCGGGCAGAATTTTTCTGCCCGATTGTTTGTGTAAATACGATGAAAAAACGTGTTGTACTGGTGGCAAATTCCGCCTCCATGATCGACCATTTCAACAGAGACAATATCAGACTTCTTCAGGAAAAGGGATGCGACGTTACCGTGGCGGCCAATTTCCGCGAAGGAAACTCCAGTACCGACGAAAAGATCGAGAGCTTTCGAAGATGGCTTGTCGAAGAAGATATCGACATCGTGGATCTTCCGATCCCGAGAAAGCCCTACCAGATCGGGAAGGCGATCAGGTCCACGCGGTTGCTTGCCGATTACATGAAAGAAAAACCGTGCGTCCTGATGCATTGCCAGACTCCATTCGGTGGCGTCTGCGGTCGTCTGGCGGCGAAGAGATTCCGAAAGAAGCAAGGCATGAAGGTGATCTACTTCGCACACGGTTTTCATTTTTTCAAAGGTGCATCCGTGAAGAATTATATGATCTATTATCCGATCGAACGGCATTATGCAAGGATCACGGATCTCTTGCTGACCTCCAATGATGAGGACTATCGTGCGGCGCAGAAATTCCCCTGTAAGGATGTGCGTTTTGTGCCGGGGGTCGGTGTGGATACGGACAAGATCCACGAGATCACTGCGGATCGGACAGCACTTATGATCGAGCAGGGCATACCGAAAAGCGCAAAGCTCATTTTAGTAGGTGCGGAACTGATCCCGCGCAAGAATGTCGAAACAGCCATCCGTGCATTTGCCCGCATGAAAGACAGGAACACCTATCTTTTGATCTGCGGCAAGGGCGAGATGCAGGAGGAGTTAAGGCAGCTTTCTCTGATTGAAGGCGTGTCCGAGCGTGTCCGTTTTCTGGGGTATAGGACAGACCTTACCTCCATCATGCACATGGTGGACTGCCTGCTTTTTACCAGCCGTCAGGAGGGACTTTCCGTGGTGATGCTTTCGGCTATGGCTGCGGGTCTTCCGGTGGTTGCCTCCGACATCAGAGGGAACCGTGATCTGCTTGACCATGAGACGGGCAGATCCTATCTGCTTCCCGTAGAGGATGCGGACGCATATGCCGAAAAGCTCGATGAGTTGCTTGCATCTCCCGAGGAAATGAAGCGTCAGGGTGAGGCCAATTACAGGTGGATCAAGGAGCGTTTTGACCTGTCCATCGTGTCCTCCATGATGTCCGAAATCTACGACGGCTTTCTTGTAAAAGATCGGTCCCTGTAGTAAAATAAAACCAGATTTTGCATATCGAAGGAGTCGGTATCATGAAGCATACTTTTAAGGGTGGTATCCATCCCTATGAGGGCAAAAGCCTGACCGAGGATAAGGATATCAAGGAGTTTCGCCCGAAGGGCGACATGGTTTATCCCGTGAGCCAGCACATCGGTGCTCCGGCGAAGCCTCTCGTGAAGAAGGGAGATCAGGTCCTGGTCGGACAGCTTATTGCAGAGGCCGGCGGATTCGTTTCGGCGGGTATTCATTCTTCCGTTTCAGGAACAGTCAAGGCAATCGAGTCTCGACTGACATCAGCAGGAACAAAAGTCAATTCCATCGTCATAGAGAACGACGGCGAGTTTCGCTCGGTAGAGTTTGAACCGGACGACACGCCGCTTGCCGAACTTACGAGGGAGACGGTGATCGAGAAGATCAAGGCGGCGGGCATTGTCGGTATGGGCGGCGCAGGCTTCCCCACGCATGTCAAGCTTTCACCGAAGGATCTGTCCGCGATCGACCACATCATTGTGAACGCCTCGGAGTGCGAGCCCTATCTTACTTCCGACTACCGAAGACTGATGGAACAGCCGGATGAGGTGATCGAGGGACTGCGGATTGTGCTTGCGATCTTCCCCGGCGCAAAGGGTATTATCGCTATAGAAGATAACAAGCCTGAAGCGATCAGGAGTCTGAAGGAAAAACTTGCCGGCGACGAGAGAATCTGCGTGCACTCCATGAAGACCAAGTATCCGGAGGGCGCCGAGCGACAGCTTATATACGCCAACACCGGAAGACTGATCAATTCGGGTATGTTGCCTGCGGATGCCGGCTGCATCGTACACAACGTCGATACGATTCACGCCATCTATGATGCCGTCCGTCTCGGAAAACCTCTCACAAGCAGGGTGGTTACAGTGACGGGAGACGCGATCATGGAGCCGTCGAATTACTTAGTTCCCATCGGGAGTTCCACGCAGGAACTGATCGAAGCCGCCGGCGGATTCTTAAATCCTCCGGAGAAGCTGATTTCGGGAGGCCCTATGATGGGTAAGGCAATCTATGATACCTCCATCCCCATCACCAAGGGAAGCTCCGCCATCCTTGCACTTACCAAGGATGAGGTATCGGAGTACGAAGAGGGGCCCTGTATCCGATGCGGCAAATGCATCGAGGTATGTCCCGGACGCGTGATGCCGGAGCATCTGGCGAATCTTGCACTGCAGGGCGACCTTGAAGCTTTTCAGAAATATAACGGTATGGAATGCTGTGAGTGCGGATGCTGCTCCTATGTATGCCCCGCAAAGCGGCATCTGACACAGATCATCGCAGGTACGAGAAAAGAGATACTTGCGAAGCGCAAAAAGTAGGAGGTAGGAGATGGACGAACAGATGAATCTTAAAATCTCTGCTTCCCCGCATGTGAGAAGCAAGGACACCACCTCCGATATCATGTTTGATGTGGTACTGGCGCTTGCACCCGCAACAGCCTTCGGACTTTATCTCTTCGGCTGGTATGCGGCGCTGCTTGTTGCGGTGTGTATCCTTTCCTGTGTCGGATTCGAGGCACTTTTTCAGAAACTGATGGGCAAGAAGGTCACGGTGGGAGATTTCTCTGCCGTGGTTACGGGTCTTCTGCTTGCTTTAAATCTTCCGCCGAAGCTGCCGATC
>CAMOHF010000223.1 GCA_946614685.1 uncultured Clostridia bacterium
CCTTCTTGAGGCGATGGAGGAGCGGCAGGTGACGATCGACGGACGAACCCTTGCACTTCCCGATTTCTTTATTCTCGTAGCTACGGAGAATCCCATCGAGACAACCGGAACTTATCCGCTTCCCGAAGCCCAGCTGGATCGATTTATGACGAAGCTTTCTATGGGCGGTATGGATGCAAGGGATGAGAAAAAGGTGATCGATCACCATATCAACGGCAATCCCTTAGAGACCGTACAGGCAGTCACCTCCCCGGAAGAGATCCTTGCGGCAAGAGAAAAGATTCGCGCGGTTTATGTACACGAGGCTGTGAAGGATTATGTGACAAGACTTGCGGCTGCAACCCGTGAGAGCGGAAGGATCACCGTCGGAGTTTCGACACGTGCGGTTTTGGGTATCCTTCGCCTGGCGCAGGCCTATGCTTATATTCACGACAGAGATTATGTGACACCCGATGACATCAAGTACCTGATGCCTTATGCGTGGGGACACAGGATCACTTACTTCGGAGGCACTTCAAAAGGCTCGGAGCTGATTGCCGAGGCAACCGCGCAGGTTGAAGTACCGAATGAGGATTGGAAGACCAATTGAGAATCATTGTCATCATAGCATTTGCAATCATCATCTATCTGTGGCAGCAATCGCTGTATCGAAGGATATGGGACAGACATCTTACGGTCTCGCTTTCCTTCGACCTGCCTTATATGCATGTGGGAGAAGAGGGAAGTCTGACAGAGGTCATTGACAATGCGAAATTTCTCCCGCTCCCTGTTTTTCATGTCAAATTTTCCACAACAAGAGATTTTAAATTCAAAGATCAGATCAATACCGTCGTGACGGATTCCTATCACAGGAATGATGCTTACTCCCTGCTCGGGAATCAGAAGATCACGCGTAAGCTTACATTTACCGCGGGAAAGCGAGGGTATTTTAACATCTCCGGCGCCGGAATGATCGCCAGGGACTTTTTTATGACGCGTACATTCGCGAAACTGCTTTCCTGTGATTCCTGGATCTATGTGCTACCGGAGCGTGTACGGCTGCCTGAACTTGAGACATCCCTGTCAAACATTCTCGGGGAGCTTGAGGCAAGACGCAGTCTGGTCGAGGATCCTTATACATTTCGCGGTATCCGTGAGTACGGGCCGGAGGACGATATGCGTCGTATCAACTGGAAGGCTTCGGCGAGACGGCAGAACTGGATGGTCAATGTTTACGGATTCTCCGCCCTGCAGCGGGTGAAGATCCTGATCAACTTCGAGCCGAACATGATGCTTCGGACAGAGTATATGGAGGAACTTGCAATCTCCGTCGCGAGCACGGCGGCAGCAAGGTTTCTGGAAAAGAGCATCCCCGTGAAGGTGATGTCTAACGGAAGAGACATCTTGACGAAGGAGACGGGAGAAGTGGATTTCGGGGCTGCAGCCGAGCATGCATTGACTGTAGACAAGTATCTCGCAAGGCTTCATACACATACCGGGATCGAGGGCTTCTTTCATATCCTGGACAGGGAGATCAAGGAACAGGACCGGGAGAGCGCCTACATCGTTGTATCGCCTTACTTTAAGCAGGATCTGTTGATGAAACTGGATTATATGCGCAGCCGGGGGATGGATGTGCATATGATCGTTCCTTATTACGACATACAGGAAAGAACCGACTGGAGACCCTATATGCAGGGATTGGAGGTTGCTTATGTGGAAACGTAGGATTGAATTGATACGCCGCATACTCCGCCTGTTCCAGGATTTCCTGGGGGTAAATCTTTTGATCGCGCTTTTGCTTGCGGCACTTACAAACGAACATCCGTTGGTCGTGATACCGGCTGTGCTCTCGGTGCTCTTTTTATTCTCGGCGGCGGTGAGAGAGCGTGTGGTGAGAAACCTCTGGATTTTAGTCTGGCATCTTGTGCCGGTACCGATACTTTTGCTGCTTCCCCTGTCCTGGCCGCTCAGGCTTATGTTTCTTGCGGCCGTGCTCGGGCAGATGCTTCCGAGATCTATCGCATATTCCACCTTCGGAGGCAGGCTGATGCCGATGGACGGAACGCCCTGGCCGATGTTTTTGCTCACGTTGATCGGATATATCGGCGGCAGTAAACTTCCGGAACCTGCGCTTGTCAGCTGGTCGTATATCACCCTGTTTCTCGGACTGTTTTCCTACCTGATCCTTGTCTATGTTGAGGGGATCTCCGGATATATGGACGCCACGAAGGATGTGGCCGGGCTTCCGCTGAAGAACATTTTGTCCGTGAATTCCTATATCGTCGGGATGATCCTTTTGATCCTGCTTCTCATATCCGTGCTTACGGGATTTTTTCACGTGGAAGAAGCCCTTCATGTCATAGCGAGAGCGGGGATCGCGGTCCTTCGGGTGATCGGGTATTTTTTCAAATACGCATTTATCATCCTGCAGATGCTTACGTCTACGACCAAACACCGTCCGGAAGAAGCCGTACAGGAAACGGAGAACGTAAAAGAAGAGATCAAGCATGCGTTAGCGTCCGGTGAGATCTTTATCAAGCTGTTCCTCCTCGGCATTATCATCTGGATCATGGTGAAGACCGGCGGCAGGATTCTGAAATGGTTTATCATGCGAAGAAGACGGGATACGTCCTATGTGATCGAATACTCGGCCACACCGAGGGAAGGAAGGCGGGAGAGGGCGAAGAAAAGAGGGATCTTTCGCGGGGGCGACAACCGTGAGAAGGCGAGACGTGCCTACAGGGACAGGATACGCCGCCACAGCTCGTATTTTCCGCTTCGAAACTCCATGACCTGCGGAGAGATCAGGGACGAGCTTCTTGAAAAAGAACTGGATGACGTGGAGGAACTCACTGCACTCTACGAGCGGATAAGGTACACGGAAGAACCCGTGGACAAGGTGCTTTTAAAGCAGATGAGAAGGCTCTCAAACGATTGAACAACAGACATCGATGTGATATAATTACTTTGATTTTATCCGTGCAGA
>CAMOHF010000224.1 GCA_946614685.1 uncultured Clostridia bacterium
CGACGAGAACGCAGCCACCATCGCAAACGGTTCCATGGGCATCTTCCACGGTATGAAGTCTCTGTTCTGTCAGGACAAGTACGGTCAGATTGCGCCGGTCTACTCGATCTCCGCAGGACTTGACTACCCGGGAATCGGACCGGAGCACGCCTACTTAAATGAGATCGGACGTGCATCCTATGTGCCGATCACGGACGAGGAAGCGGTTTCCGCTTTCGAGTATCTGTCGAGAACCGAGGGGATCATTCCTGCCATCGAGAGCAGTCATGCGGTGGCACATGTGATGAAGATCGCACCCGCCATGCCGAAGGATTCCATCATCGTCTGCACGATCTCAGGCAGAGGTGATAAGGACGTTGCAGCCATCGCCAGATACCGCGGCGTAGAACTCTATGAGTAGGAGGAACGGATATGAGTCGTATCAAAGATGCATTTACCGATAAAAAAGCTTTTATCGCCTTCCTTACGGCGGGCGATCCGGACTATGAGACAAGTCTTGCAAATTTCCGCGCCGTGATCGAGGCGGGCGCGGATCTGATCGAGATCGGAATTCCCTTCTCGGATCCCATTGCCGAGGGACCGGTGATTCAGGAGGCCGATATTCGCGCACTTTCTTCCGGCATGACGACGGACCGCGTGTTTGAACTTGCGGCGGAGCTTCGCAGGGACTACGACATCCCTATGGTGTTTATGACATACGCCAATCCCGTCTATCACTATGGTGCGGAAACTTTCTTCGAAAAAGCGGCAGCAGCCGGTGTGGACGGGATCATCATTCCGGACTGTCCCTTCGAGGAGCGGGGCGAGTTTTCGGAAACGGCGGAGCGCCACGGCATTGATCTGATTTCCATGATCGCACCCACATCGGAAGACCGGATTAAGACCATCGCATCGGATGCCAAGGGATTCATTTATGTCGTATCTTCCCTGGGTGTGACCGGTGTGAGAAACGAGATCACCACGGATCTTTCATCCATCCTTGCATTGATCAAGGCGGCGACGGATACACCTGCAGCTATCGGATTCGGAATCAGCAAGCCCGAGCAGGCTGAGCGTATGTCCAAACTTGCGGACGGTGTGATCGTCGGTTCAGCCATGGTTCGCATTGTGGCAGAGCACGGAAAAGACGCACCGAAGCATCTTGCAGAGTATGTGAAATCCATGAAGGCCGCCATCTGATTGCGGTCACAGAATTTTCACTTGTGTTTTCGACAGTTTGTGCTACTATATCTATGGAAACTTTACACAGAAAACGGAGATAAGCCATGAACAATACGAATATCACACAGGAGGAGTTCAAGTACGCGCAGGACGTGATCCGCAAACTCTCGGATTACTATGATTCCAAGATGGTAGGACAGCGGAGCCTTAAATTTGCTTTGGTGTCCGCAATCCTTGCAGACGGCCATATCTTAATCGAGTCGGTGCCCGGCCTTGCGAAGACCACGGCGGCTAAAACCATTTCCGACGCGGTAGGTGGCCTTTTTTCGCGTATTCAGTGTACACCTGATCTGCTCCCTTCCGACATCATCGGTACACAGATCTACAACCAGTCTACCGGTAAGTTCGAGACGACACTCGGACCCGTCTTTGCCAATTTCGTACTTCTCGACGAGATCAACCGAAGCAGCGCCAAGACCCAGAGTGCGATGCTTGAGGCCATGCAGGAGCGTCAGGTGACCATCGGCGGTTCTTCTTATTCGATGCCGGATGATGTGTTCATTGTGATCGCAACCCAGAACCCCATTGAGCAGGAGGGTACCTACCTGCTGTCAGAGGCACAGACAGACCGTTTCATTATCAAGGAGAAGATAACTTATCCGAGTCCCGACGAGGAGACCGAGATCTTAAACCGTATCGAAGCCGGTGCGATCGTAAAGACCGACCCCGTACTTACGATTCAGGATGTCGATCGCGTACAGTCCATCGTCGAGAAGGTATATATGGATGTTGCCATTAAGAAGTACATCTCCTTCATCGTGAATGCGACACGTCACGTGGAGAAGATCCTTCCGCCGGAACTTGCCGGCTATGTTCGTATGGGTGCAAGCCCGAGAGCTTCCATTGCCTTTATGAAGATTTCCAAGGCAGTTGCACTGATCAACGGACGTACCTATGTAACACCGGATGATGTCAAGATGCTCCGTCACCAGATCCTGCGTCACAGGATCGAGCTTTCCTATTCTGCGATCGCAGATGATGTGGAAGTTGAGACCATCATTGACAAGCTTGTAGGCTCCATTCAGACACCGTAAGTTTAGAGGCGCATTTATGCGATTTGATCATCTTTCCAAAATCCGTGCCAATCTGGCACTGCATACCAACAAGGTTACGGCGAATGTCTTAGACGGCGATTTTAAGTCCATCTACAGGGGCAGAAGCCTTGACTTCGATGATCTGCGTGAGTACGCATACGGCGACAATATCAAAGACATCGACTGGAAGTCCTCCTCGAAGACGGGGAAGATTTTGGTGCGCAGAAATATCGCTTACAAGAAACACAATATTCTCTTCGTGGCAGATTGCGGCGAGAAGTTTTCGGCAGATACCTCGGCGGGAGAGAGCAAGCAGGAACTTGCCGTTCTTTCCTGTGGTACCGTCGCTTACCTTGTGGATCGCCATGGAGACGATTTTGCCATGCTCAGAAATTCCGAGAACGGATATGAGCTTGCGTTCTTTGCTTCGGGCAAGGAGCATCTCGAGCGCGTTCTGACGGGGTATGAAAAGCAGGTTACCAAACCGGCGCGTTACGACGTCGATCAGCTGCTTCGCTACGTGGGTGAACATATCCGAAGAAAGATGGTCATCTGTGTGATCACGGATATGGACGGTCTGGACAGGATCGGAGATGACACCCTGCGCAGACTCACGGTCCGCAATGATATCATGGTTATCAACATCGATGACGCCTACCTGCACGGCGACAGGATGTATGATGTGGGACGCGGCCGCTATGAG
>CAMOHF010000225.1 GCA_946614685.1 uncultured Clostridia bacterium
GGATCTTCTTTCCCTCGCGGATCTTGGCCTCCATAATCCCCACAGCCTTTGTCATATCCGCCATCAGCGCAGGGTCTCCCACATCGGAAAGCGTTCCGTTTAAAAACTGCCTGATTGCATCCGGCGTGGATACGCCGCGATTCACCATAACTCTTGCCGCTACCGGATCGATATGAAATTCTTTTGCAATGCCGTTAAAGTCCGCCCTTACGGCATGCATTCTCCATTCTGCTTCTTTCATATTTCAGTCCACGAAAAAGACTACCCTGCCGTTTGGCAGGGTAGTGATTGTTTTATGCGTTTTGCTTTTCTTTGGTATCTTTCTTGGTGAGCAGCTTTCTGAGTGAGAACCAGAGAGGCGCTGAGATACATACGGATGAGTAACCACCGCAGATGATACCTGCCATCAGTGTCAGGGTGAATTCCTTCAGTGAGCTTACGCCCATGATGAAGAGCATCAGAACCATCACCAATGTGGTGAGGGATGTATAGACGGTTCTGGTAAATGTCTGCGCAATACTCTTGTTGACGATATTCTCCACCGTCTCCTTGCGATCCGCGTTCTTTAAGTTCTCGCGCACACGATCGAAGATGATGATGGTCGCATTGATGGAGTAACCGAGGATGGTCAGCATACATGCGATAAAGGTGTTACCCACGGCCAGCCAGCCGATGGAGTAAACGGCGAACACCACGGATACGTCGTGGATCAGGGCGATCACCGCACTGATACCGAACTTCACATCCGAGAAACGGATCGCAATGTAGATCAGCATCAGGATGGATGCAATCACGATGGCGATAATAGCATCCTTACGCATCTCACCACTGATGGTGGATGAGATACTCTGGAAGGAGATCTCGGAGATCTCGAACTTCTCATGTAATGCCTTGTCTAAGGAAGCGGATGCTTCCTCGCTTACCTCGGGCGTCTTGAAGATAACCTGGTTGGTACCCTCTACGGTCTGCACCTGTACCTGCGCCTCTGTAAGGCCGAGTGTCTCGGTGAACACGGGCACAACCTCTGCCTCAGATCTTGCGAGGTCGTAAGTCTCGTTAAATGTAACCGAGGTGGAAGTACCGCCGGTAAACTCAAGCGCGAAATTAAGTGCATTGCCGTTCTTACTCTTGTTTACACCGAGGAATGCAAATCCTGCGATGATAACAACGAGTGAAATAAGTCCGAACCACTTGAAGTTCTTGCAGTAGTTGGGAACCTTCGGCTGCTTTGCGCGGCCGTAAATCTTCTCGCTTGTCGCTCCAAGTACCACAAGGGACATAAGGAGCTTCTTGGTGATCACAAGTGCGGTAAACATCGAGAGGATGATACCGATCATCAGTGTGATGGCGAAGCCGCGGATACTTCCGGAACCAAGCATCATAAGTACGATCGCTGCGATCAGGGTAGTGATATTTCCATCGAGGATCGCGGAAAATGCTTTCTTGAATCCCTGCTCAACAGCCTCGCGCACGGACTTGCCTGCTGCGATCTCCTCTTTGATTCTGGTGAAGATGATGACATTTGCATCCACGGCCATACCGATGGAAAGCAGGATACCTGCGATACCGGGCAGGGTAAGTGTGACATCTCTTACACTTAAGATGAGCATCATGAGGATAACGTACGCTGCAAGAGCGATCGCGGATACGAATCCGGGAAGGAGATAAAGGACGATCATCAAAGCTGCGACAATCGCAAGTCCGATCGCACCTGCCTTCAAGCTGGTGGATACTGCCTCGCGGCCGAGCTTTGCGCCCACGATGTTGTACTGTAACTGGGAGAGCTCGAGGGGAAGCGCACCGATCTTGATGGTGCTTGCGAGCTTGTCTGCAGCCTCATAGCTTCCGATGGAGTTGATCTCTGCGTTGCCGTCGGTGATTGCGGATCTTACGGTCGGCGCACTGGCGATCTCGTCATCGTATACGATGTAAATGATCTTTCCGATGTTCGCTGATGTTGCATCGCCGAACTTCTTGGCACCCTCTTCGGTAAACTGAAGCTGTACCACATAGTCGGTCACACCGTTGGTGGTCTGGTTGTCAACGCCTGCCTGTGCATCCTTGACATCCGCACCGTTTAAGATCACCTCATAGGGCTGACCCTTCTCACGGAGTGCCTCGTTCTCACTGTCGATAAACTCGAGCTTACCGGGCTGGCCGAGTTCGTCTAAGATATCATGTGCATCATACTTGGAGGTATCTACGGGGATCTCAACCGTGATACGGTCATCGCCTTCCTGATAAACCTCACCCTCGCTGCTGTATGCGTCAACTCTTCGCTGAAGCTTATCGATGGTTGCAGCGATTTCTTCGTTTGAAGCCTTCGGTGTTGTGATCTCGTAGGTAACGGACAGACCGCCCTGAAGATCAAGTCCCAGAGGGATGTCTACCATCCTTCCGTTGCTGTTGGGGCCTACGCCCATGATCGCCATATAGATGCCGCCTGCCATCAGCAGAAGGAACACCAGTATGAAGATCACGGCATTCTTTTTCTCTTTGTTCATCTTAACTATCTCCTTCTTCAGTGTCGGCCAAGGCCGCCTTTATCATGATCGCGCACTCGATGCGCTTCCTTTGTAATTCACAACCGATATCATACGCGTCCAGGATGTTGCCGTGGAACTGGTATGCATTTGCGGCACAGCCGCCGCTGCAGTAGAATCTGGCGAAGCAGTCCTTGCACTTATCCTTCGCGTAGACATTGCAGCATTTGAAGTCCTCCACAACCGCGGTGTTTGTGATGCCGTGATCGACGTCTCCGAGTTTGAATTCATCGATACCCACAAACTGGTGGCAGGGATAGAGGTCTCCGCCCGGCGTCACAGCCAGGTACTCCGTGCCCGAGCCGCAGCCCGACAGTCTCTTATAGACGCAGGGCCCGCCGTTTAAATCTATCTTGAAATGGAAGAATGTGATCGGCTTGCCTGATTTC
>CAMOHF010000226.1 GCA_946614685.1 uncultured Clostridia bacterium
AAATGTGATATGTCCGCTGTCTTTTTTAGTTTATTTACTGATTCTGATCCGCCGGTCCGACTACCTCGGGAGACTGCTGTGCAGAATCCTCTGCCACAGGGGCTTCTGTCGCAGGCGCAACACTTTCTGCTGTCTGCGCCTTCTTCATCTCTTTTCTCATCTTGCGATTCTTCCGCATCTGCTTGAGTGTCGGTACCCCGAGTGCGCGAAGGATTCTTCTTACGATCAGGAACCAGGTAAGAAGGACGATCACTAAGGTGATGATGATTCTCGGAAGGTTCTCGGTGAAGTTTACCGCGAAGTCCTCGCAGCCTGCGCGGAAGTTCTCCCATCCGTCGCGGAGCGCTCTGCCGATTCTGTCGCCGAAGGTCTCTGCCGGGGCTTCCTCATACTTCTGCACCTCGCGGATGTTGATGCTCACGTAGCTGTATGCCACATCGTTGTCGATGGTGTTCATACGTCTCTTGATCTGGCTGATCTGGACCTCCACCTCGGTGATCCTGTCATCAAGCATCAGGAGTGTCTCCATATCGTCAAGACTTTTCGCTTCCTTCATCATCTCAAGGTAGCTCTGGTACTTCGTCTCGAGCACCTCAAGTTCTGCCGAAAGATCCGAGTACTCCTTGGAGAGATTATCAACGTTTTGATTCTTGCTGATCAGTTCTCCGATATCACCGGTCTCGTTCACGAAAGAGTCGAAGCTTGCGGAGGGAACGCGAATGGTTGCCCTGTAACTGTAGTAGGTCTTGCCGTCCCTGTATCCGGGCTCGGTGCTTACATCTTCAAACTCCACAAAACCGTTGTAGTTTTGGATCAGCTGGTGCACCTTGTCCAAAGAGGTGTTATAGTCCAGCGTTTCAAACTCCAGATTGCAGCGGAATACCAGCTTATCCTTCTCAATTGCGGTAAGGGTATTGGTTACATCGGGGTTTTGTTCGCGATTTGCGCCGCTTCCGGTACCGGAAAGCTGTCCCTTGAATTCCGGTCCCGCAGCCTCTGCAGCAGAAGCATCGATTGCAAAGGATCTGTTTTCATCCAATTCCTCGGCGCCGTAGCTGTAATCGTTCTCTGCCGCGGGTTCGCTATAAGCCTCCGTGGACTCGTAGTTTACTTCTCCCAAAGTGGATTTGTTTCCGAAATCCTCAAGGCTGCTTTCCTTCTTGCCGCAGCCGACACAGCCGGTAAGCACCGCACATGCAAGTGCAAAAATCGCTGTCTTCTTTTTTATGATGTTTAATTTCTTCATAATGTTTCCTCCCTTATCAGGTGTTTTGTTTTGCATCTGCTATAGATACGCACCGGGTGAAAACATTTATGGAGTTTTTTTAAAAAATTATGATTCCTGTTCCGCCGCCTGCTTTTTCTCCTTGCTTTCGGCCTGTTTTTCCAGGGCTTCACGGCGTTTCTTTCTCTCCTCGATCTTCTCGATAAAGAACTCATGATACATGAAATCGAGGATGGCAGCGCAGGGGATGGAAAGCAGTACGCCCATCACGCCGAAAATTCTTCCGCCCACGATGATAAAGACAAGGATCAGGATTGGAGATGCTCCGAGCTGGTTACCGAAAAGCTTCGGCTTCAGGATGTAGGCATCCACTGTCTGTAAGCCTGCGGTAAAAAGCAGGAAGAAGAATGCGTGCCAGGGATTCGCCAGGAAGAGGATGAATCCGCCGATCACAGCACCGGCCATAGGACCGAAGGTGGGCGCCAAGTTCGTAACGCCTACAACCACGGATACAAGCACCGCATAAGGCATACCCGTGAGCAACATAAAGATCCAGTTCACGACGCCGACGATCAGTCCGTCCACAAGGTCAAACGCAATGTATCTGACCATGATGGCGTTGCACCGGAGGAAAAACATGTGCATCACAGTATACTGCTTTTTGGTGAATACCGCCTTGAAGAACCGACGCAGGCCGTCCTTGATCGACTTCTTTCCGTAGAGGAAATAGATCGCAAGGATGAGTCCGAGTCCTCCGTTCATCAGGCTTGTGCCGACGCCGTAGGATGCAGAGATGATCTTTTCTCTGTTGGCGGAGATTGCCGAGATCACGTTGTTCATACCGGACTCGAGGGAATTTGCGATATTGCTCAAATCCACGGGCAAACCGCCGTGGAAGTTCTGCAGGTTGCCGATGAATTTGGAAAACTGCTTCGAGTAATTATCCAGGTTGTCCACAAACATGGTGATGCTGGCCGCGATCTGGGGAACAAGCGAAACCGCCAGTGTAACAAGAAGCAAAACCAGCAGGATCAGAGAGGCCGTCACAGCCGTGATCCGTCTGGCATTCTCTGATTTAATGCCGTCAAAGATCCTCTTTTCAAACAGGTTCGCAAGCGGGTCCAATACATAGGCGATACCCACACCGATCACAACCGGGCGGAGGAACTTGAAGAATACGCCGAGTCCTCTCCAGAATACGCCCAGATGTTCCAGAATCACAAAGAGCAGGATACCGACACAGACTATGATCATGTTTCCCACCCATCGTTTGTTGTACCATTCCGGTTTGATTTTCATAACTCTTTCTCCTCGTATAAACTATATTAAAACAAATCCTTTAAAGCAGGATAAATCTTCTTCCACGTGCGGTAACGCTCCTCATAGCGTTCGGTCAGTTCCTGTTCGGGTGCAAGTGTCTCCGTCACGGTGACAAGACGTGATGCCGCATCTTTCACGGATGCAAATGTACCGCAGCCGCAGGCAGCAAGGATCGCCGCTCCGTAGGAAGGTCCCTCTTCGATGGTCGGAATCTCTACAACCAATCCCATAATATTCGCGATCATCCGTCTCCAGACAGGGCTTACCGCACCGCCGCCGCAGATCTTGCTTCTCGTAACGGTGATCCCTCCGGTTCTTGCGACCTCGATGGAATCGCGCAGGCCGAAGCCCGTGAGCATCAGCGCCGTACATCCGCCGACG
>CAMOHF010000227.1 GCA_946614685.1 uncultured Clostridia bacterium
GATACTCAGCGATCTCTGTGATCACCTGCGTGTTCATGCCGTTTAAGTGGCCGCGCAGGGAAGCGTACTCGAAGACCATAGCTTCAAGAGGTACATTGCCTGTTCTTTCACCGATGCCGAGTAAGGAGCAGTTGACTGCGCTTGCGCCGTACATCCATGCGGTGGTTGCATTGACAACACCCTTATAGAAATCGTTATGTCCGTGCCACTCGATCATCTCCGAAGGGACGTCGGAGTAGTGCTGAAGACCGTAGATGATGCCGGAGACACTTCGAGGAAGTGCGGCACCGGGATAGGGAACACCGTAGCCCATGGTATCGCAGGCGCGGATCTTCACGGGAACACCGCTTTCCTTGGAGAGGTCCATCAGCGCATTGGCGAAGGGAACCACAAAGCCGTAGAAGTCTGCACGGGTGATGTCTTCAAAGTGACATCTCGGTCGAAGACCGGCTTCGATGCACTCGGATACGATGCCGAGGTATTTGTCTAAAGCCTGTTTTCTGGTGAGTCCCATCTTGTGGAAGATATGGTAATCGGAGCAGGAGACTAAGATACCGGTCTCTTTGATACCGATGGATTTTACAAGCTCAAAGTCCTGCTTGTTCGCACGGATCCAGGTTGTGATCTCGGGAAATTCGTAATCGAGTTCGAGACATTTTTCAAGCGCCTTGCGGTCTTTTTCGGAGTATACGAAAAACTCCGTCTGACGGATCATACCGCGCTTGCCGCCCAATTTATGAAGCAGCTTGTAAATGTGTACCATCTGGTCGGTGGTGTAGGGCGCGCGGGACTGCTGGCCGTCACGGAAGGATGTATCTGTTATAAAGATGTCCTCGGGCATATTCTCGGGAACACGTCTGTAGTTAAAGGCGATCTTCGGCGTCTCCTCGTAGGGAAACATCTCGCGATATAACTCGGGATGATCGGTGTCCTGAAGCATATAGATATAGGGATCCTGCTCAAGCTTGTAGGTCTTGTTGCTTAAAACGATATTGTGCATACTGGTTCCTCCCTTTCATAGAGTTCAACATACCGTACAAGTATAGCGAAAGTGTGTGCTTTTGTAAAGGAAATAAGTTTCATATTATAAACAAAACAGTTGAAAAATGTTATCAAATAGTATAAAATAAAGAACGATTTTGAACACAGAACTATAGGAGGTTTTTTATGATTTCAGCAGGCGAATTTAGGAACGGCGTTACCATCGAGTATGAGGGTAACATCTACCAGATCATTGAATTTCAGCATGTAAAGCCCGGCAAGGGAGCAGCCTTTGTCAGAACCAAGCTTAAGAATATAAAGAACGGCGGTGTGGTTGAGAAGACCTTCCGTCCGACAGAGAAGTGTGAGACCGCACACATCGACCGCAAGGATATGCAGTATCTTTACAACGACGGCGATCTCTACAACTTCATGGATAACGAAACCTACGAGCAGATCGCGATCAACAAGGAAGTGATCGGTGATTCACTCAAGTTTGTAAAAGAGAACGAGACATGTAAGATCGTATCCTACAAGGATCAGGTATTCGCTGTTGAGGCACCTCTTTTCGTAGAGCTCCTTGTCACAGAGTGCGAGCCCGGTGTGAAGGGTGATACAGCAACCGGTGCTACCAAGCCTTGTACGGTTGAGACAGGTGCTACCCTCAACGTACCGCTTTTCGTAAACCAGGGTGATACAATCAAGATCGATACCCGTACGGGTGAGTATCTCTCCAGAGTATAAAGACCAAACGGGAGCGCCCGAGTATTTCGGGCGCTCTTTTTCGCAGAGGAAGATTTATGACCAGAAGACAAGAACGCGAGAATATCTACCGCATCCTTTTCCGTGCGGAATTTCATAAGCCCGAGGAGATGGAAGAGCAACTTACATTGGCGCGCACGGCACTTCGCGAAACGTCCGCAGATGAGGACACGCCCGCCATCGGCGGAGGCGAAGATCTCTCCGAGGAGGAGGAAGCCTACATCATGACCAAGATGGAACGCGTGCTTTCCCATCTTGACGAGATCGATTCGAAGATCTCCGAGGCTGCCATTGACTGGAGCTTTGAGCGTATCGGCAAGGCGGAGCTTGCCATCCTTCGCCTGGCAACCTACGAGGTGCTCTTTGACGAGGAGGTTCCGGACAAGGTTGCGATCAATGAAGCGGTAGAGCTTACTAAGATCTATTGCAACGAGGATGCGAGAGGATTCGTCAACGGAATCCTCGGTAAGATCGAGGGCAATAAATAAATGAAAGTCTATTCCGTAGGACAGATCAACGGATATATCAAGAACATCTTAACACAGGATTATCTCCTGAAGCAGGTCGCAGTCCGTGGCGAAGTATCCAACTGTAAGTATCACAATATGGGACATATCTACTTCTCGTTGAAGGACGACACGGGCGTGATCCCCTGCGTGATGTTTAAATCACAGGCTGCTTCTTTGAAGTTTGAACTGCAAAACGGCATGTCCGTGGTGGTAAGCGGTTCCGTCGGGGTATATGAGCGTGACGGGCGCTATCAGATATACGCGGCCGATATAAAGCAGGAGGGCGTCGGTAATCTGTTTGAGCAGTTTGTCAAACTCAGAGACCGGCTGAACGAAGAGGGACTCTTTGAACCCGATCACAAGAAGCCGCTTCCGAGGATCGCCAAGCGTATCGGTATCGTGACGGCGAAGACCGGAGCAGCCATTCAGGATATTCAAAGGGTAGCCAAAAGAAGAAATCCTTACGTTGAATTGATCCTTCAGCCTGCGAAGGTGCAGGGTGAGGGCGCAGCGGCGTCCATCGCCGCAGGCATCAAAAGACTCGATCGTATGGGACTCGATGTGATCATCATCGGTCGCGGCGGCGGGTCGATGGAAGATCTGTGGGCCTTTAACGAGGAGATCGTGGTGCGGGCGGTTTATGAAGCCGAAACACCGATCAT
>CAMOHF010000228.1 GCA_946614685.1 uncultured Clostridia bacterium
CCGTATGTCTTAGCGCCGCATCCAGGTTCGCGTAGTTTCCCCCATCCGAAAACGAATCGGGCGTCACATTCAGGATGCCCATAATATAAGGTCTGCCATCCAGCAGAAAATCTCTTTTACCGATTCTCATACAATCAAACATTTGGCACTCCGCACAATCAGTAGCTAACTACATGATTCTTTCTCTCTTCCGGCCAGTAACACTCTTCGTACATCTCACACTCGAAGCACCTTCTGGACAGCTTGTCTGCGCGATACAAAAGATCAGCAAGCGTGCCCTGTATCGAGCCCGCTTCATGATGCGCGAAAATCGCCCTTGCGATTTCCTCCGTCTCCTCCGGATCAAAGCCGGCCTCAGGCAGAACCCGTCTCGCAAATGCAGCGCTTGTAATATGGTGCGGCTCGGTCGCATCAAGCAAACCCCTTCCCACATCGTGCAGCAAAGCCGCCGCATAGATCACGTCCCTTGCGTATCCGCAAGAGCCCTCGAGATTCAGGATATGAGCGATCCTTGCCACGTCCAGGCTGTGATCCAAGCCATGTCTGCAGAATCGTCTCCCGCGTTCCTTCGCGGCAATATGATCCATCAATTGAAGATAGGCCTGATGTTTCATCAGGCTGTCAATACGTTCCATTCGTCAGTACCTTGACGCATATATGTAGTATGCTACTTTATGAATTCCACACGTTACGATCGAGAAAATAGGAAATGAAAGACAACGAACCACAGACCATAATCACATCATCTGCCGAGGCTTCTTTTTTGGCAAGCAAGAGCGCTTCCTCGTAGTTTTCGGCGGCAACTGCGGCAACACCCGCCTCTTCTATCACCGCAGCGAGTTCCTTCGCAGAAAGCCCTCTTTGGTTCTTCGGAGTCAGGGTAAACGCACAGCTCATGGTCGGTGCCAGCAGGCGGACCATTGACTTGTAATCCTTATCCCTCAACACTCCTATTATATATATTATTCGTCTGTTTGTAAAATAATAATTCACCGTGGAAAGCAGGCTCTCCCACGCCGGAAGATTGTGCGCTCCGTCCACATATACCAGAGGCCGGTCACACATTTTGGTCATCCTTCCGGGCCAGGTCGTGCGGCGAAGGCCTTCCCTGATCGCGTCCTGTGAAACGCCCAGGATGCGCAGCGTCTCAACGGCCACGCAGGCATTCACGGGCTGAAAAGTTCCGGGAAGTCTGATGGCATAGCCCTCTCCCTTGTAGGAAAAATCCGTTTGTTCCGGAAGCATGCTTTGAATCCGGATTTCATCCGCAGATACCAAAACCAGCGGATTACCCATAAATTCTCTTGTCTCGCGAATGACATTTGCAACCTCTTCCTCCTGCGGTGCCGAAACCACAGGCACGCCGGGCTTTATGATACCGGCTTTTTCCGAGGTAATCTTCTCTATCGTATCTCCGAGAAACTGCATATGATCCATACCGATCGAGGCAAAAACCGTCACCACGGGATGTGCCACAACATTGGTCGCATCCAGTCTTCCGCCCATGCCGCACTCAACCAGGGCATAATCCACCTTCTCTTCGGCAAATAAGAGAAATGCCATCACAGTCTCGATCTCAAAGGCAGTCAGCGGTTGAAAACCGTCGGCCTCCACTGTCTCGGCCACCTTGCGAACCTTGGTCATAAGATCCGCCGTCCGTTCCTGTTGGATCATGACACCGTCAAGCGTAAAACGCTCCTCATAATCGCGAAGCGCGGGCGATGCGTACCTGCCCACCCTGTAACCGTATGCCAAAAGGCCCTGTTCCACGTACGCAAAAACAGAGCCCTTGCCGTTCGTACCCGCGATATGCAGGACTCTTACCGCATCCTGCGGGTTTCCCATACGTCGCAAAAGCTCCCGTATACTACGTAAGCCCGGCACTATGCCGAGCTTATTCTTTTCCTCAATATATTGCATCGATTCTTCGTAGTTCAAGCTAATCCTCCGTTACGTGCTGCACAGGGATCACGTCTTCGGTAATCGGGCAGATCTCATATCCTTCCGCCTTCAGCGTATCGATCAAACCCTGCAACGCCTTGGCGGTTTCCTGACAGTTCTTGAAGTCATGCATCAAGACAACGGAATCACCTTCGTTCGCGCGAACATAGCCCATAACATTTTCATTTAGTTCTTCTGCGGTCAGGCTGTCATCCTCCGCATCACCGGACTGTGCATTCCAGTCGAAATAAGTATAACCTTCTTCATCGAGATAATCAATCATCTCCTGCGTATCCACATGATCACTTACCGTATTGGAACTTCCGCCCGGGAAGCGATAAAGTCTGCTGTCCACGCCAGTACGCTGCTCGACAAAGTCATGAATGGATTTCACATCGCGCTCGAAGCACTCCTGATTGGCATATACAATCTCATACTTGTGCGTGTAGGAATGCAGTCCAATGCTGTGTCCCTCGTCCACGATCCTGTTATAAAGCGGCCACATCGACTGATCACCGTTGTAGATCACAAAGAACGTCGCCTTGACATTATTCTTCTTCAATGTATCGAGGATCATCGGCGTATATACACTCGGCCCGTCATCAAATGTCAGATAAACCTTATGCCCGTTATAATTGGCACGCAGTTCCTCTTCCTGTTGTTCGAGGTATTCCTCGTACTCCTCTTCGGATCTGGTCTGCGCCAGATAGACAATGTCCGTCATGGTCGACTTCTGCGGAGCGGGATTATCATCGGCAAGAGCCGTCGCCGTCCAATCCGCAACTGTTGAGTCCTCGGTCGATACCGCTTCGCCAACGCCGAGTGCATGCGCAATACGATCGATCCGCTCATCCATTGCGTTGATCTTCATAAAGAGATAGGTGAACAGAAGCGCCGGGAGCAAAACAAGTCCAAAGCAGATTGCATAGCGCACCCGTTTTCTTAAAAGCTCCTCTTTTA
>CAMOHF010000229.1 GCA_946614685.1 uncultured Clostridia bacterium
CGGAGTTACCCATCTGTCCTTCGGGAAGTCCGACAAACATACCGGAGGCATTGCCTTTTACAAAAGGGTACTTTGCCTTAAGCTCATCCATCACCGGTGTCTTCGCCATGGCAATTGCATTGCCATCCTCACGCTCGCTGATGCCATAGCCGTCAAGTACCATTAAAACTACTGGCTTTTTACTCATTTTACTTGTCTCCTCGTTCAATATTTATTAAATAAGCCTTTAATATCCGCTACTATTATAATGACCGCTTCGGGTTTTGGCAAGAAATTTTCATGTCGTCTAGTAGTCGGAAAGACTGATACCGTTGGTGCCGAGCGGAATCTCATGATCGAGTCCCACAAAGGAATCGCCCTTGGTCCAGAGCACCTCTTTCACAAAAGCATACTTTTCCTCGTCCCAGGTGGTAAAGTCATCGAGCACCAGTCCGCCGGTGTCGCCGGAATTGGCGTTAAAACACCAGAAGGTGTGATGCAGGTGATTCTTCTTGATAAGTTCCCGCATGCAGGTCATCCATTTTAGGTTCGGCTCCTTCATAAAGCCGCCCCACTCTCCGATCAAAAGCGGTGCCGTACCCTTCTCATAAATATAAAACCAGTTATCCTTCCAACAGTCCTTCATCAGACTGTCAAAGTCATAATCTCCCTGAAACCACGGTTGTTCGTATACCGTCGGACCATAGTCATGCGGCGAGTAGACAAGCTTGTTCTGGTACTTTCCGAGATCAACGGGATAATCTGCCACACCGCGCAGATTACCGCCCCACCAGTTGAAATAGTAATCATCCTCATTCTCCGAATGAAAATCACCGTTCTTTTTGATATCCGTCGGATAGATTTCAATTCCCTCAACCATAATCAGAACATTGGGGTTCTCGGCAAGTACAACCGCTGCCGCTTCCTCTGCCATATAGCGCCAGTTATTCTCATCTTTTGATCCGTCCCACTTTGCGGCCCCGTCCTTTTCATAAGGCTTGCCGTGAGGCTCATTTTTAAGATCAAAAGCGATGATGGTATCGTCATCCTTGTACCGGTGTGCCATCCAGGCAAGTGCCGCAAGATAATCCTCCTTCGATATCCGATCGGTATACCAGAGATTCACCATGTGGCCGGAAGCATTGGTCTCGGCGCTGTGGATGTCGATCATGATCTTTAAACCGTTGGCACGACACTGTCCGACCACATAGTCAAAGATCGAAAGACTGTCCATCCCGACAAGGTAATCGTTGGTTGCCTGATTGAAGTTCGCTTCCGGATACTCTCCGTGCGACCAGGAAAGGATCAGTTCCGCCGAAAAAGGAATGCGGATCAGATTGAAACCGTGATTCGCGATCTCCTGAATGGATGTGTTTAAATCGGAAGCCCAGAGTCCGTCAAAGGTGTTGGTTCCCGTATTGTATCCGAACCAGTTGACGCCCGTGATCCAGACTTCTTTTCCGTCCTTGTCGTAAAGCTTGTTTCCTTTTGCGGTAAGCCAGTCATCCGTCGTCGGCTCCGGTACCTCCTTGGGGCCGTAATCAATATCACGATTCACGGTGTCTTCGGATGTAACCGCAGCGCCCCCGTCCGGATGCTCGGCCTCGGGAAGATCCGTGATTTCCGTGCTTACTGCTTCGGACGACGAAGCCTCATCCGCAGAAGTTTCCTTCGCTGTATCTGCGGCGGTATCCTTCGCCATGCGCTTTTTTTCGATTGCCATACCGGTGAAAATACCGAGTAAGAATACAATAACCGTGACCTGAATGGCCACTATGATCTTCATACCGCGCTTCATCAGAAGTTACCACCGTCATATCCCCAGCTTCCCGTAGGGCTGTACTTGACATAGATCCTGTCTGTCGGAATGCCGAGAACGCTGCTTAATACCTCGGTTGCCTTCCCTGTAAACGCGTTAAATGCACTCTTATTCTCTCCTCCGAACAGTGCAACCTCCACATAGGCGGCGGGTGTTTCTCCGTCTTTTCTGAAATAGAGACGGCATCCGTCCTCGATCTGGAGCATAACCCAGGTCTCGGGCTTGCCGAGGCAGGATGAAGCGGCATCGATCAGTCCTTCGTTGATCTTTGTTTCCTGTTCTTTGGAAACGGTTAAATTTACTTTTGAATGAATAAACGGCATAGTAGTTACCTCCCGAAAAATGATGTCCACATTATACCATAAATGATCCGTTGTTTCATACACCTACTTTTGGTTGAATTTCGACTGATTTTCGATATAATATAGATATATGTAACCTCGTGATCAAAGAACCAGGAGGTGATGATTTGGGCGATACACACGTTAGAAGAATCAACCGAAGTCTGATCTATGGATGGATGACGATTGTCATCATCCTCTTTGTAAGCTATGTTTTCGAAGTGATGAAGGGACAGCGTTCCCTCACATATCTTGTTGTTTTTATGGCATTTACCGCCGTACCGGCACTTATTGTTCTGATCTTTTATCTGACCAAGCCGGACCGTTATTCGCTTCGTTACCTGATCGTCGGCGGATATTTTCTCATGTACATATTTGTTATGATCACCGGAAGTACGACGATGGTCTTTTCCTACATTCTTCCGATGCTATCCTTGCTTGTACTTTTTCACCAGCCGATCATTATCGTGGTGACGGGATTTGCCTCTTTTGCCGTCAATTTGGTTTCCATCTACTTAAGATATTCCAACGGTGAGATCACCAAGGCCAACAGCAAGGATATCGAGATCCAATTGGCACTGCTCTTCCTGTGCTTTACCGGCTCATTCCTTGCAACCAGGCTTTACGATGATATTCACAAGAAGAACGAGACCTACAACAAAGAACTTACCGAGAGAAATCGTGATATCGAGAAGATGACGGGGCAGACCATCACCACCATCGCCAACACCATCGATGCCAAGGACGAATACACAAG
>CAMOHF010000230.1 GCA_946614685.1 uncultured Clostridia bacterium
CTCGAAAGTACCTCGCTAAGCGCCGGCGGCTCCACGTTGTCCTTGCAATGCAGCCCGCAGTACGGACCTCACGTATACGCAGCCTCAGGATACCCCAGCGATACCGGCCATATGCTTGTTGAATGGGGTCGCCGAACACGCCGGCACTTAGCGAAGCTTAAGCTGAGCTTAGTACCGCTGCGTGTGAGATCGAAGCGAAAGCGTCCCCTGAGACAAGCGTGTGACCGGTGAGCGTCGAGTGATCGTCCCGGGAGCGACGTCAACAAAGTATATGCAGCATTCATACAGTAAATGTAAGTACAAAAAAACTCAGGAGCAAACGCTCCTGAGCCTTACGCTGGGCTACTAGGATTCGAACCTAGAAATGCTGGAGTCAGAGTCCAGTGCCTTACCATTTGGCGATAGCCCATCAACAGACGCTATTATATAGGAGCCGCAGAAAAAAAGCAAGTGTTTTTTTAAAAAATATTCATGTTTGACAAAGCACGTAAAATGCTATATGATTGCACATGTTTACAACGGCTTGAAAAAGAGGAAGATCATGAGCAGTATCATCTATGTGGTTCCGTGGGCGATCTGTGACACGGACAGCGTATACGTGAAAAAAGTAAATGCGGATGAAAAAGAACTTCCCTCCAAGGGCGATGCCTGCGAAGAGTGGTGCATAAGGAATGTCATCAAGAATCCGGATCGCAGAAGCAAGGATGTTTTCGCAATTGTGGATGTCTACAACGGATTTGCGGACAGCTTGAACGAGAAGGGAATGTCGGTATTCTCACTCACCAATTCGGAGGATCATCTGACCGAACTCGGCTACGGCAAGGCGGATGACAAAGAGCGCGATTTCATCAAAACAAAGGTTTTGAAAGCAGTATAGGACGGAATAACTATGATCAATATCGGAACATGGAATGAACTTAAAGTCATCAGATCGAAGGATTTTGGTATCTATCTCGGGGAAGAGGACGCCAAGACGGCGGATACCGTTCTGCTCCCGCGGAAGCAGGTGCCGGAAGGCGTGGTTGCGGGCGATCGGATGACTGTTTTTATTTACAGGGATTCGGAAGACAGGCTGATCGCCACGACTACGACACCGAAGATTGAGATGGGGCGTCTTGCGAAGCTTCGCGTGAAAAATGTCACGAAGATCGGGGCATTTATGGACTGGGGCCTCGAGAAGGACATTCTGCTTCCGTTTAAGGAGCAGACAGCGAAGGTCGAGGAGGGACGGGAGTATCTCGTCCGCATGTATGCGGATAAGTCCGGCAGACTCTGCGTCTCCATGAGGATTTACGGTCACCTGGAGCCGGTGAGCGGCTACAAGGACGGCGATACATTTACGGGAACGGTCTACGATTTCAAATCGGATATGGGCGCTTTTGTGGCCATTGACGATAAGATGAGCGGACTCATCCACAAATCGGAACTCTTTAGAAGGGTGATGGTGGGTGATGTGGTGACCGGCCGGATCGTTAAAGTAAGAGAGGACGGCAAGGCGGATCTGGCGCTTCGGGAGGCTGCATATAAGCAGATGGACGAGGATGCGGAGATGGTCTACGATATCATCAAAAGCTATCGCGGTGTGTTGCCTTTCACGGATAAGGCGGATGCCGAGACCATAAGAAAGGAATTCGGACTGTCCAAGAACGCGTTTAAGCGCGCGGTCGGACGTCTTTACAAAGAAAAGAGGATCGTCATCACGGAAGATGAGATTCGGCTCAGTGAAAAGGAGGAATAACCATGAGCAGCAAAACCATTATTCAGACACCCAAGGCACCGGCGGCGATCGGACCCTACTCCCAGGCAGTGGTCGTGGGAGATATGATCTATACTTCCGGTATGATTCCCATTATTCCCGAGACGGGAGAACTTTGCACGGGAGATATCAGAGAACAGGCACGTCAGGCGATTGGAAACCTTGTTGCACTTCTTACCGAAGCCGGTTCGGATGCGGACCATGTGATCAAGACGACGGTATTCATCAAGGATATGAACGACTTTGCCGCAGTAAATGAAGTGTACTCCACCTTCTTTACGGAGGACTGTCCCGCAAGAAGCTGCGTGGAAGTGGCACGCCTTCCGAAGGATGTGCTGATCGAGATCGAATGTATTGCGATTAAAAAATAATTGGAGTATAATGTGTAAGATATTAATCTGAAAGGAAGTGCTTTTATGGGTAAGGATATCGATTGGTCCAATCTCGGTTTCGGTTACATCGAGACGGACAAAAGATTCGTTGCAAACTACACGAACGGAGCGTGGGATGAAGGCAAGTTGGTGGATGATTCCATGATCACCATGAGCGAGTGCGCCTGCGTGCTTCAGTATGCGCAGACCTGTTTTGAAGGTCTTAAGGCATACAGAACGGAGGACGGACGCGTCGTGACTTTCCGCCCCGACTTAAATGCCGCACGTATGAAGGATACCTGCGAGCGTCTCGTGATGCCCGTATATCCCGAGGACAAGTGGGTAGATGCAATCGTACAGACAGTCAAGGGTAACCTTGATTATGTGCCGCCCTACGGTTCAGGCGCGACACTTTATATCCGCCCTTATATGTTTGGAATCAATCCCGTTATCGGCGTTAAGCCGGCTGAGGATTATCAGTTCAGAGTATTCTGTACACCGGTAGGCCCTTACTTCAAGGGCGGCGCAAAGCCGATCACCATCCGTGTGTCTGACTTCGATCGTGCGGCACCTCACGGTACCGGTCACATCAAGGCAGGACTTAACTACGCTATGAGTCTGCATCCTATCATGGAAGCACATGAGCAGGGCTACGCAGAGAATATGTACTTGGATCCCGCAACCAGAACCAAGGTTGAGGAGACAGGTGGTGCCAACTTCATCTTTATAACCAAGGACGGCACCCTTGTAACACCGAAGTCC
>CAMOHF010000231.1 GCA_946614685.1 uncultured Clostridia bacterium
GGAAAAGAGACTGTCCGAGAGACCGCCGGGCTCGCGGCTCTTCTTTAAGAAAATATCAAAATCGCGGTGACCGTGCATCCCCTCAGGTCTGTGGAAGACTTCCACATCGCTGTCAAACACCAGCGGATCCAGGCGTACCGTTTCATGTACCGGCTCCACCCAGACAAAGTTTCTCACACGCTTAAACAGCTTCGGACGATACTCCTTCTTGACATTCTGAATCGCATCGATGGTGGTCTCCGTCACGTACTTCATCTGAACGATCTCAACTTCCGGATGAAGCACTTCTTTCAGTTGGCGGAAGCGCTCACGGTTGGTCTCATCCAGCACCTCATCTGCATCCGCCGTATAAATATAGTCCTTCGTCGCCTTGCTGAAGGAAAAGTTTCTGGCGGCCGCAAAATCGTCGATCCATGTAAAATCAAACACCTTGGATGTGTACTTTGCCGCAATCTCCTTGGTCTTGTCCGTGGATCCGGTGTCGATGATCACGATCTCATCTACGAGGTCCGCAACGGAGTCAAGGCAGCGTGCGAGTACATTTTCCTCGTTCTTTACGATCATACATAAGCTTACGCTGATCATAGATACACCTCCCTGTTTGGTATTTCCGTACATACATGCAATTATTATACCAAATCCGAAAATGCTTTTCCATATCCATACCAAAATCGATCGGGATGTGATAGAATACAGAAAACATGCGGTTTACGACGTGCTGCCTGCCATAGCATGCAGGCCGGAAAGGAGTCGGATTATGCGGATCACTTTGTGCAGATGGGGCAGTGCCATGGAAAAGGGCGTCAAGCGCGGGCTCAATGCCCTCGGGATTTCCTGCTCGGATTTTCGAAGGGAGATTTCCGATTACGACACGGATCGCGCCTATATGGATGCGCTCTCCGAACACCTCCTTGCCAACAGGGACTCGGACCTCGTCATGTCCGTAAACTACATCCCGGTTGCCGCCATGGTCTGCAAGGCGCATAAGATCCCGTACATTTCCTGGGTGGTTGACTGTCCCTGTCTGACGCTTTACTCAAACACCATCTCCTATCCGACCAACTATATCTTCCTCTTCGACAGACAACAGCATGCCAAGTTTGAGGCGGAGAATCCCGGTCATATCTTTCACCTGCCTCTCGCCTTCGATCCCGCAGTCTCCCGCGATCTTTCCCTGTCCGAAGCCGACCGGAAGAAGTACGGTTGTGACATCTCCTTCGTCGGTGCGCTTTACAGAAAGCGCTGCCAGTACGATGAGGTTGCCGGCAAGCTCCCCGATTACATCCGCGGCTATGTGGAAGGACTGATCGCCTCCCAGAAGAACGTCTTCGGATACAACCTCCTTGCTGACTCCATTGACGAGAAGTGGGCTTACGAGTTTATGAAGTACGCCGACTTTCAGGTGCTCGACAATTACAGAAAGGATTATCGCGAGTTCATCGCGGATTACTTTATCGGATACAAATGTACACAGGCGGAGCGCATCGGTATCATGCGATCGGTGTCGGAGCTCGGAAAGACCTGCCTTTTTACCACGGATGACACGAAGGAGTTTCCCGAGATCAACAACTGCGGCATTGCCGACACATTTGCCGTGATGCCGAAGGTTTTCACTCTAAGCCGGATCAATCTGAACATCACCCTTCGTTCCATATCCTCCGGCATCCCGCTCCGCTGCTTTGATATTATGGGTACGGGCGGATTCCTGCTTTCGAATTATCAGCCGGAACTGGCGGAACATTTTATCGACGGAGAAGAACTTGTGATGTACTCAAGTATGTCTGATCTATTAGACAAAGTGTCGTACTACCTTGAGCACGAAGACGAGCGGCGTGCCATCGCAGCCGCCGGGCAGAAGAAAGTGCTGGAAGAATTTACATTTGAAAAGCAGTTGTCACGGATGTTCGAGATGCTTGGCTAAATAAGAGAAATCAAAAATCCCCGCAGTGACTTACGTCACCGTGGGGATTTCTTATGCTTTCGTTTATGATTCGGCAGATGCGTTCTTCTTGTTGGTAAGTGCGCGGATGACCACAAGCGTTGCGATCATCAGGACGATGGCAACCGGCAGCGCGATCAGCGCATTTGGAACAAGACCCGCAACCACATAGGCTACCGCACTCACTGCCGCAACGGTCAGCGCATACGGAAGCTGCGTCGCCACGTGCGTCACATGATCACAGTGCGCACCGGCACTGGCCATAATGGTCGTATCGGAGATCGGTGAGCAATGGTCGCCACACACGGCGCCCGCCATGCAGGCCGACACGCATACCACACCCACCGGATCGGTGAGCGGGAATACACTCATGGTGATCGGGATCAGGATACCGAAGGTGCCCCAGCTTGTACCCGTGGAAAACGACAGTCCGCATGCGATCAGGAATACGATCGCAGGCAGGAAAGTCGAGAAACCTCCCGCGGATTTTTTCACAAGTTCACCGACATAATCCGCCGCACCCAGGCTGTCCGTCATCATCTTCAAACTCCATGCGAAGGTGAGGATCAGGATCGCCGGAACCATGGACTTAAATCCCTCGGGGATGCAGTCCGCCATGGTCTTAAACTTTAATACGCGTCGGAACAGGTAGTAGATCACCGTGATCACCAGGGTGACCGCCGACCCGAGCATAAGTCCCACCGAAGCATCGGAATTGGAGAATGCATCGACAAAGTTTTCGCCTTCAAAGAAGCCGCCGGAGTAGATCATACCCACAATACAGGAAGCGATGAGCACCACGATCGGAAGGACCAGATCGATCACCTTTCCCCTGGGATTCGTCTCCGCAGAGAGCTCATCCGCCATACTCTTCACGCCGGAGAAGATGTCTCCCTTCTCTTTCGCATTGGTCTCGTGCTTTGCCATAGGGCCGTAGTCCGTACCGGTCA
>CAMOHF010000232.1 GCA_946614685.1 uncultured Clostridia bacterium
TACGGCTACCAGTGCCGCGGCATCCACGAGGGCAAGAACGGCCTGGTGCTCTACTACTACAAGCCTGAGGACAGTTCCCTGACCGAGGTATTCTTTGTGGAGACGGACGAGCCCTACGAGGTTATGAAGCAGGAGGTGGGACGTTTCACCTTCTACGACGGAGAAAAGAATTTCTTCTGCCTCTTGGACGGTACGATCTATGCGGTGGACCTTGAGAAACTGGAACTTGAGACTCAGATGACGGGCATCCCTTCGGAGCGTTATCTGGTTTCGAGAAACAGGAAGATCATCGCCTATCCGAATGCCGAGAAGGAAGAGGATACGACGGAACTGACCATCAGAAATTTTGAGACGGGCGATACATTTACCAGAACCGGAAGCGGAAACGACAGACTGATGGAACTGGGCTTTGTGAACAATGACTTAATCTACGGCGTGGCGGATGCGTCCGACATTGTCATTGCTTCGGACGGCGAGGCCATCCTGCCGCTGCACGATATCTACATTGTCGGACCGGACGGATCGGAGCTCAAGCATTACAGCAAGCCGGGCGTTTATGTGATGGACAGCCGGCTTGAGATCGACACCATCTATCTCGAACGCGCGGTGAAGAAGAATCAGTTCTTCTCGGAGACGGAACCGGACTACATCTCCTACAAGGCGGCAGACGAGCGTACAAACGCCACGATCAAGGAAAGCTCGGATCCTTACGCCTATGCGCAGCTAGACATCGTCTTTCCTTCGGATATGTATGTGGGACAGACGGGACAGTACAAGATGACCAGAGAACAGGCGAAGATCGACAGCAAGGAATTCTCCGTTGCATCTTCCGTTCGTCAGGGAGGAAACTACCTGTATAACCAGTTCGGATATGTGGGTGCATACGGAAGCGCAGGCCAGGCGATCAAGGCCGTCGGCGCGTCCGGTACGGGATTCGTGATCAACGGTACCGGTAAGACCATCTACCGCGGAACGGTGGCGAAGGACTACAACACCGTGGCGGACAATATCCGCGAGACACCCTGTGCGGACAGGGACAAGACACTGCTTGTCTGTGCCTACATGTGCCTTACCTATGAGCACTATGATGTGACACTCGAGGAAGTGCTTGCCTGCGGCAGCTATGAAGAAGCCTGGGAGAAGTTCTCCTATGGTGCGGGCATCAATATATCCGGTATCGATCTTGATACTGCTTTGTATTTTCTGGATCGGGATGTGCCGTTTGCGGCGAAGATCGGAGATGGAAGATACGTGCTTGTGATCTCATACAACTCCACCCACATAAGGTACTACGACCCTATGTCGGGTGAAGAAGTCAAGGTCACACGTGAAGAATTTGAGGATGCGTTATCGGTGCACAGTAACACGATGTACACTTATACGTCCCAGTAGCCCTCCAGGGTTGCAAAGTAATCCTCGGGGGTTTCGGCACGGCGGATCTGCTTTACGGATCCGTCCTCGCAGAGCAGAAGCTCGGCGGACTTAAGCTTGCCGTTGTAGTTATAACCCATCGCAAAGCCGTGCGCTCCGGTGTCGTGGATGACTAAGTAGTCGCCCATATCGATCTTCGGAAGCTGACGGTTTATCGCAAATTTATCATTGTTTTCACACAGAGAGCCTGTGACATCGTAAGTATGGTCGCACGGCTCTCCTTCTTTTCCGAGGACCGTGATGTGATGGTAAGCGCCGTACATGGCGGGACGCATCAGGTTCACCGCGCAGGCATCTACACCGATGTATTCTCTGTAAATGTGTTTCTCGTTGATCGCCTTGGTCACAAGGTGGCCGTAAGGCGCGAGCATAAAGCGGCCGAGCTCCGTGAAGATGGAGATGTCGCCGAGGCCTGCGGGAACAAGGATCTCGTTGAACTTCTCTTTCACCCCTGCGCCGATCGCAAGGATGTCGTTGCCTTCCTTGTCGGGGGTGTAGGAGATGCCCACGCCGCCGGAGAGGTTGATGTAGGAAAGTGAGATGCCTGTTTTTTCCTTGATCTCAACAGCGACCGAGAAGAGGATGCCGGCCAGGGTCGGATAGTACTCGTTGGTTACGGTGTTGCTTGCAAGAAATGCGTGAAGACCGAATTTCTTGGCACCGAGTGTGGAGAGTCTCTTGTATGCATCGAAGAGCTGCTCCTTGGTCATGCCGTACTTGGCCTCGCCGGGATTGTCCATGATATCCGTGGAGATGGAAAATGTACCGCCGGGGTTGTAACGGCAGAAAATGGTCTCGGGTACGCCGCAGGTCTTCTCCAGTACATCGATATGTGTGTAATCGTCAAGGTTGATGTTGGCACCGAGCTTCTTTGCAAATGCGAATTCCTCGGGCGGTGTGTCGTTTGAGGAGAACATGATGTTGGAACCGGTGATGCCGCATCGCTCGGACATCATAAGCTCTGTCATGGAAGAGCAGTCCGTGCCGCAGCCTTCCTCGGCGAGGATCTTTAAGATCGTCGGGTTCGGTGTGGCTTTTACTGCGAAGTATTCCTTAAAACCGGGATTCCAGGAAAATGCTTCCCGCATCCTGCGCGCGTTCTCGCGGATGCCTTTTTCATCATAAATATGAAAGGGCGTGGGGTGGGTTTTTACGATCTCTTCCACCTGTGCCTTGGTTACAAAAGGTGTTTTCATAGTGTATCCTCCTTCATGATGTGCAGCAACGGATGCATCGGAATGCCCGTCTGTCACATGATTACATACAATATTGGAAAGTTGCGGTTTTGTCAATAGTCTTGCAAAAACGCGGGGGATGATGTAGAATACGCACTATGGCAAGAGAAGACGGATTTGATTTTGAAAATAATATGTTTGTGCGCCTCCTGGCGAGACTTGGCGATGCCATGCTGCTTGGAATGTGCTTTATTCTTTTTTCGATACCGATCATCACCATC
>CAMOHF010000233.1 GCA_946614685.1 uncultured Clostridia bacterium
CTCCGGTTTCATAACCGCATCGGTGTCTTTCGCAGAAAGACGGGATATAAAAATGAACGAGATGACAGCAGGGGAGATCGCGAAGATTACCGGAGGCAGGCTTCTGTGCGGCGATCCGGATACGGTGATTAGCGGACTCTGTATCGATTCGAGAGTTGCGAAGGAAGGAGACCTCTTTGTGCCCATTGTCGGCGCAAAGGTGGACGGGCACAGATTCATCGAGTCTGTTTTGGAGAAAGCGGCAGCGACGCTTACCTCCATCCACCGCGATGTGGTGGTGTCCGAAAAGCCTTACATTTATGTCGAGAATACCGTGCGTGCCATGCAGGATATCGGCGCATACGCAAGAAACAGCTTTACCGGACCGATCGTGGGTGTGACCGGAAGTGTGGGAAAGACCACGACCAGAGAGATGATCGCAACGGCACTTTCCGGCTGTGCGAAGACCTATCGCACGAAAAAGAACCTGAATTCACAGATCGGTGTACCGATCACACTTTTTGAGATGGATGCTGACGCCGAGTGTGCGGTGGTTGAGATGGGTATGAGTGAGGTCGGAGAGATGGAACGTCTTTCCGAGATGGTGCGTCCCGATATCTGTGTGATCACCATGATCGGTGTGGCGCATATCGAAAACCTCGGAAGCAAGGAGGCGATCCGCAGGGAGAAACTTGCCATCACCAGTCATATGAATCCGGACGGCGTGCTGTTCTTAAACGGCGATGATGCCCTCTTGAAGGAGATGAAGGGCCGGACACTGTGCAATACGCTTTACTACGGCACGGCGCCCTGGTGCGAGTACCGTGCGGAGAATATCCGCATGACGGACGATTATATGTATGCTTACGACTATGTGCACAAGGATGAACGCATCCCCGTGCTTCTGAATACGCTCGGCGCACACAATGTCACCAACTCTCTTGCGGGTATGGCGGTAGCCGACTATCTCGGACACGATCTTCATAAGACGGCGAAGACATTTGAGTCCTTCGAGGGTCTCAGACAGAAGGTGATTCGCGTTCCCGGAAAGTATACCATTATCGATGATACCTATAATGCGAGTCCGGACTCCATGATCGCCAGCATCAATGTTCTTTCTGACATCAAGACCGAAGGCAGGAAGATCGCTGTGCTCGGAGATATGTTTGAACTGGGTCCCGAAAGCGAGAAGTATCATTATCAGGTCGGAGAGTACCTTGCCACCAAGGATATCGACGAGCTTGTGGTGGTCGGAGAACTTTCGGGAAAGATCCGTCAGGCGGTGGAGGATGCCGGTGCGTCGATCAAGTGCTATTCCTTCAAGGACAACGGTGAGGTGGTGCTTTACCTAATGAGCGTTATGAACCCAGAGGACATCGCATTGATCAAGGCTTCCAACGGTATGCACCTGGATGAAATTGTCAGAAACATGCTTGGATAAAACGGGCATTTATGATATAATACTATGGGGTTTTCACAAGGAGGTATAAGACTTATGGATCAATTGGAACTTGCCAAAAGACATGGGCTTGAGAAGTGTAATCAAGTCACGATGAGAGGATACCTGGTTTACAATGTCATTCTGCTCGGCTGTTATCTCTTAGAGGTGATCAAGGGCAGCAGAACGCTTGGGTATTATGCGATCTTTGCAATTCTTTCCATTCTTCCGCTTGTGTTGATGTTCATGGCTTACAGCCAGAATCATGCCAGCGAGAATGTGCTCCGCGTGATGATGGTTGGTTACGCCTTCTTTTACGCCTATACGGTATTCACCACTACATCGCATGTGGCATTCATTTACGGAGCTTTGGTTGCAGTTTTCGTGATTGTTTACGGTAATAAGAGAGCCAGCCTGATATTCTCGGCGGGACTCTTCATTCTAAATGCTTTGCAGGTCGGTATTCAGGCCGCGCAGGGAGAGATCGCCAAAGCCGATCTTCCAGATATCGAGATCCGACTCGGATTCACACTTCTTTACGCCATCTTTATCGTGATGGTTACGGACACCATCATCAAGAATGACGCTGACAAGATGGCGACCATCGAGAGGGAGAAGGAAGTTGTGTCGGCGATGCTTACACAGATTCTTGAGATTTCCCAGACGATGACCGGTGATATTGATACGGTGGCCGAAAAGATGGGTATCCTTGAGGATTCCGTGGCGCAGACAAAGTCTTCCATGCAGGAAGTGAGCAGCGGTACCACGAACACCGCGGATTCCGCATCCAGCCAGCTTGCCAAGACGGAAGAGATCCAGACCTTCATCGAGAAAGTCGAGAATGTCAGCAAGGCTATTACCGGCGATATGAATGATGCGAACAACGAGGTGCTCTCCGGCAAGGAGAAGATCGATGAACTGATCGTTCAGGTTCAGGCATCCGATGACTCGGGTAACAAGGTATCCGAGGAGATGGAGAAGCTTACCAGTTATGCATCCGAGATGCAGGGTATCGTGAAGCTCATTATGGGCATCACAAATCAAACCAGTATGCTTGCCTTAAATGCATCCATCGAGGCAGCGCGTGTCGGTGAGGCAGGCAAGGGCTTTGCGGTGGTTGCAAGCGAGATTTCCAATCTTGCACAGCAGACATCCGACGCAACGGTTGATATCACCAGCCTGATCACCAACATCTCCAAGGAACTTGTCGAGGTGAACAACGTGGTCGGCAACCTCCTCGATAACAACCGCAAGCAGAGTGAGGCAGCGGCAGAGACGGCCGAGAGTTTCGAAACCATTGCCAATCGTACCGAGAATATCAAAGAACAGACAGAAGAACTCGCGGTACTCGTTGCAGAGCTTGCAAGCTCCAATGAGTCCATTGTTGAAAGTATCCAGACCATCTCATCCGCTTCCGAACAGGTTGCCGCACATTCCGCAGTGA
>CAMOHF010000234.1 GCA_946614685.1 uncultured Clostridia bacterium
CAAAGTATTTGTTGGAGATGGCTCGCTTTAAACTCTGTCGCACATACTCCGTCAGAATGTCCGTATCCCGGCTTGTCGCCGCATAGTCTGCCAGGGTCTCGAAAATGGTAACGAGATCTCTGATGGAGATACCCTCCCGCAGAAGGTTCTGTAATACCTTCTGAATGTCGCCGACACCGAGCAGCTTGGGTACAAGCTCGTCCACAAGGGTCTTGTTGGAATCTTTGACATTGTCGATGAGGTTTTGCACATCCTGTCTTGTAAGGAGCTCATCTAAGTGCTCCTTGATGATTTCCGTCAAATGTGTGGCGATAATGGACGGTGGATCCACGACGGTATAGCCGAGACTCTCGGCACGCTCTCTCTGGGATTCCGTAATCCACATAGCCTCTAAGTGGAAGGCCGGCTCAAAGGTGGGAATACCGGTGATCTCGTCCTCCACATATCCGGGATTCATGGCCATATAGTGATCGAAGAGTATTTCTCCCTCGCTGACCTGAATACCCTTGATCTTGATAATGTACTGATTCGGATTGAGCTGAATATTGTCTCTTAATCGGATGATGGGAACCACAGCACCAAGTTCCAGCGCAATCTGCCTTCGGATCATAACCACACGATCGAGCAGATCGCCGCCCTGGTTCACATCCGCAAGGGGGATGATACCGTAACCGAACTCAAGCTCGATGGGATCAACCTGCAGAAGCTGGTTGACATTCTCGTGTCGTCGGACTTCGTCCGCTGCAATTTCCTCTTCCTCGACTTCCTCCTTGATCTCCGCCGCAGCTTCGGCATTCTTCATCATGAAGCCGAGTACCAGGAACAATATACCGTATGCGCCGCAGAAAACGATGGAAAGCGGTGTCAAGACGCCGAGTCCGATCATGGTTCCGCCGACGATCAAAAGCACTTTCGGGATGGAGAACAGCTGTCCCACCAGAATATCGCCGATGCTCTCCTCCTTGGATGCCTTGGTGACAAGGATACCTGTGGAAAGCGAGATCAGCATGGAGGGAATCTGGGATACCAGTCCGTCACCGATGGTAAGGATCGTGTACTTGGATATGGAATCTCCGGCTGTCATGCCCTGAAAGACCATACCCATCACAATACCGCCTACGATATTGATGGCTGTAAGGATAAGTCCTGCGACTGCGTCTCCCTTTACGTACTTCGTGGCACCGTCCATGGCGCCGAAAAACGCCGATTCTTCCTGTATCTTCTGTCTTCTCGCGATCGCTTCCTGATCCGTGATCGCACCGGAGGAAAGATCCGCATCGATCGCCATCTGCTTACCGGGCATCGCATCCAATGTAAATCTTGCCGTAACCTCGGATACACGCTCGGAACCCTTGTTGATCACGACCATCTGCACGATGATCAAGACGATAAAGACGATCGCACCGATGACCAGGTTTCCTCCACCCACGAACTGTCCGAAGACTTCAACTACCTGACCGGGATTTCCGGTGGAAAGGATCAGTCGGGTCGAGGATACATTGAGTGACAGTCGAAAGATCGTTGTAAAAAGGAGCAGGGTCGGGAAGCCCGACATCCCCAGGGTCTCCTTCGCAAATAAACAGTTAAAAACAATGATCATGCTGACGGAGATATTGAACAGGATCAACACGTCCAGCAACTGTGACGGCATAGGGATGATGAAGAATATGATGGCAGCCAAAAGGTAAAATGCCAAAAGCAGATCATTCTTCTTCATGATTAACTATGCCTCCTTTCTATCAGCCTGTTCTTCTCTCCAGCTGATAAACATATGCAAGAACCTCTGCCACCGCCTGATAGAGTTCCGGCGGAATCTCATTTCCGATTTCAACATTGGCATAAAGCATTCTTGCAAGAGGCTTGTTCTCGACGACAGCCACATTTGCCTCATAAGCGAGGTCACGGATTTTATATGCCAGATAGTCAGCGCCCTTCGCCACAAGGACGGGTGCCTGACTTTGGGTGTTATCGTATTTGAGGGCACAGGCATAATGGGTCGGGTTGGTGATGACCACATCCGCCTCGGGAACAGCCTGCATCATACGCCTTCTCGAGGCCTGCTGCATACGCTGTCTCTGCTGGGATTTGATATGTGGATCTCCTTCCTGATTCTTGTACTCATCCTTCACTTCCTGTTTGGACATCTTGATGTCCTTCTTGTGTTTCATCTTCTGGAAGATGAAGTCCGCAAGAGCCAGGATCAGGTAGGCAAAGGAAATCTTGAG
Organism: uncultured Clostridia bacterium; assembly: GCA_946614685.1. Lineage (GTDB taxonomy): Bacteria > Bacillota > Clostridia > Lachnospirales > Lachnospiraceae > Coprococcus_C. The sequence continues at coordinate 2,226 of CAMOHF010000234.1, forward strand.
CATGATCTCCAGGACCATATCGTAGAGGATTGCAAGTGCATCATTAATAGAAAGATCGTAAACCGTCACAAAGACTCCCAGATGATCCTTGATGACGGAATATGCCACCATACCGAAGACTAGAATCTTCGCGATCGATAGCAAAAGATCAAACAGTTTCTCTTTGGAAAAGAGATTCTTGAAGCCGCTGATGGGATTCAATTTGTTGAATTTCGGCTTCAAGGGCTTCGCGGTGACCATCCACTTAAACTGGAGGCTCTGCGAAAAAAGTGATGCCACAAAGGCAATGATCAGGAAAGGCGCCATGGCCAGTGCGATGTACAAAAGCACCTGCATCAACAGTTTCCATGCATCAAGGTGCGTGAAGCCGTTTCCGGGCACCCTGCCCATATCTCTGTAGAATCTATTAAATGCGTCAATCAGCTTCTCGCCGATGAATTTCATAAAGATCCGAAGGCACAGGAATAGGGAAAACAGCTGGACGGCGCTGGTAAGCTCCTTGCTTTTTGCGACCTGCCCTTCCTTTCTGGTGTCTTCGATTTTTTTTGCGGTGGGCTCTTCCGTCTTCTCTCCGCCTTCGTCATTCGCGAAGAACTGCAGATCCAGTCGAAGCGGGAGAACCTTCTGATCATCG
>CAMOHF010000235.1 GCA_946614685.1 uncultured Clostridia bacterium
TGCCTCTTTGATACGTGAATTTACAAGGTCATAATTTGCTGCTAACATGGTACTTCTCCTTAATATAAAACCTGGTTTTCCGTCACCTTGGACGAGTCCAAAACGATATTGTCGTAGGGGCTTAACTCCCCGCCGCTTTCGATCAGGGTAAATTCGTCGATCGTCTTTACAATTTCGATCATACGGAATTCAGCCGCACCGCGGTTCGCTGAATATACACCCTTTAATTTGTCCGTTTCGATCAGGGAAACCGCGATGGTATTGCCTGTGTCGATATTCTTGATCACATCGGTTCCTTCGAATGTTCCGGGATCGACGTAAGCATACTTGTCATCGGTCTTATAAACCGTCGGAAAGACCTCTTTATCCTTTCGGCTGTCATCTTCGGCCAGGTAGTTGACGATCAGAAAATCATGATCTTCACCCTTGAAATACTCGAGGGGAATCTTGTAGATATCCTTGTCGACAAGGCTGGAATTCGGAACCTTTAATCCGGTGTCATCCGCAAGCAGGATCTCTACCGAAAGATAGCGTTCCGAGATGAAGTTGTTCATAAATTTACTTATCGTGATATCGATATACTGTCCGTCCGAACCATTGATGATCTGATACGGCATGGTGGTCGTATAGCTCTCGGCGTTTAGGCGGATGGTGACGTACTCGTCTTCGGAGATCTCATTGATCTGGTCCTGCGTGATCGGAGCATAGATATGCCAGGTCTCGTTCGGAACCACTTTGATAATGGTGGCACCCGCCTGAATCATCTCACCGGAGTTTAGCGTCTTTCGATTGTATTTGGATCTGTCAAAAGATGCGGCGGAAATCTTGGTCGGGTCAAATGTCTCGAAACCGTCCGTATAATAAGCAACTACACCGCTCTTCGGCGTGGTAACGGATGCAAGCGATACGCCGCTGTCGGTTGCCTGCTGCATCAAAAGCTCGCTTGTAAGCTCCAATACCTTGGAATCAACATTGGTTTCAAAGGTGTAGACATCATAAAAATCCACATCCTTATAAGAAGACTTGTAAAGCGAGATCAGATTTCTGATATCCTGATAATCTTCCTTTGTGAGAAGGTTGTCATAAGCCTCGGCATCCTCAATGGCGCTGTAAACCTTGCCGGTGGAGTCAACCGTGCATACCACGGAGTTCTTCTTTACCTTCTCGCCCTCACGGATGTAATAACAGGAGTATCCTGCTTTCGTGGAGGAAATCAGCGTCTCTTCGCGGATCGCAAGTCCGGTCAGAGCAATGTTGTTGTTGACATCGCTCTTGCTTACCTGGTAGATGGTGACAGGCTTACGTCTGGCTGCCGAGATCACAACCACAAGGACATAGATCAGGATAACGCCTGCCATAAATGTGGCGGCGTTAAAACCGATGTTCCGACGATTCATTTGTAAAATCTTACGATTGCTCATCTTATACTTCCTATGGAATCATGCAGATTGCGCGGATCATGGCCTCGTAAAGGGCTTTTCTGGATTCCGTCGACGATCCGATCAGTACATACTGCTTGCCCTGGTGCTCTACCATCATCGCAAGACAGTTTCCTGCGGCGCTTGTGGTTCCCGTCTTCCAGGAAAGCATGGTGAAACCCGAAGGGAGGCTTGCTTCACCGAGCAGAAATGCATTGGTCGGTACGCTCTCCATATCGACGGTCTCACCGATACCGTTGGTGTAGGTGTATTCGTATGTTTCAAAACTGTCGATCTCCCGGGCAATATCATGTGATGTCAGTTCCTTTAAGATCAGATAGGTGTCGTACGGGCTGGTAAAGTGCTGTTCCTCATCCAATCCGTGGGGATTTTCGAAATGTGTTCCGGTTGCGCCGATGCTTTTCGCCTTGTCGTTCATCATGCGTACAAATGCATCTTCGCTTCCCGCTACGTAATCCGCAAGGATCAGTGCATAGTAATTGTTGGACTCGATCATCAGGCCGTAGAGAAGATCCTTCACGGAAATCACGCTTCCGTAGCTCATATCAAACGGTGCCACGTCATCATAGGTCAGATCATAGTGATTCTCGATGGTCACCATATCCGTCAGAGAAATCTTCCCACTTTCGATCGCATCAAGGACAACACACGCCGTCATCATCTTCGTCATAGAGGCCGGATAGATGCGGGCATGGGGATTTTTGGCAACGATCACCTCGTGATCTGTTTCGTTCATTACAAGCATAAAAAGACATTCCGGAAAAAGCTCGGCGTTGGTCGAGGCATTTTTCGGAACCACGGTTTCATTGCCAGTATAGGTATAGAGTACGGTTTTCTGTTCTTTTTGGGCGTTTGCACAGACCTCTGTCATGGATATGGTCTCTGTATGTGCGTCTGAAAAAGAATTGTTGACGATGATCACGATCATAAAAAAGATCAGCGCAACGATTAGGATGTTGGTTTTTGCGAGAATACTTTTAAGAATTTGCATATGGTGTCAGTGTTTAAACTGTTCTCTCCAATCTAAGTCGCCGCGCTCCAAAGCCTTGATCATAAGCTCGGCCGTGGCAAGATTTGTAGCTAAAGGTATATTGTGAACATCACACATCGTAAAGATGTTTCCCACGTCCGCTTCGGATAAGAGTTTTGTCTGCGGATCGCGAAGAAAGATCATCATATCCAGAGAATTGTCCTCGATCATGGCACCGAGCTGCTGCTGTCCGCCCGTGTGTCCCGCAAGGAATTTGTGGACGGTGAGGTTGGTAACCTCCTCGATCATTCTGCCGGATGTTCCGGTTGCATAAAGATCATGATGGGAAAGAATCCCTCTGTATGCAATACAAAAATTCTGCATGAGTTTCTTTTTGGTATCATGCGCAATAAAACCGATATTCACATCTACACCCCACTCTCAGTATCT
>CAMOHF010000236.1 GCA_946614685.1 uncultured Clostridia bacterium
CGATGGGATATATCCAGAGAGAAATCGTGCTCCAAAGCAGAAGAAAGCAGTATGTTTTTTTTAAGAATCACGATGCGGAGGAGACTGCATTTGCCGACGGCATCGGAAGAAGGTTGCTTGCCGCGGAGGAAGGAGACCGTCTGTGCTTTCGGATCGGCTATGCGGAGGATGGTTCAGCTTTAAGCCTTGCATCCCTCCTGCGCGTGCTTTCCGATATGCCGTGCAGAATCGAGCGTCTTGATGCGGCGAGCGGAAAACTTTCCGCAAAGCTTACGCTGCTTGAGGACGGCGATGGAGTGATCCGTGAATTTGTGTATCTGTTATACAAAGAGTGTTCATCATTTGAAATCATACAGGAGGAAGAATTATGATCGAGAAACTTATCAAGGCAATTGAAGCAAAGGACGCACCGGTGGTTGTGGGCTTGGATCCCATGCTTTCCTATGTGCCGGAGTTTATCAAGGAGAAGGCATATGCCGAGAAGGGAGAGACCCTTGCAGGTGCGGCAGAAGCCATCTTCAATTTCAACAAGGGTATCGTGGATGCGACATACGACCTGATCCCCGCGGTGAAGCCGCAGATTGCCATGTATGAGCAGTTCGGCGTTGAAGGCGTCATCGCATACAAGAAGACGGTAGACTACTGTAAGGAAAAGGGACTCTGTGTGATTGCAGATGTAAAGCGCGGCGATATCGGTTCCACATCCAAGTCCTATGCCGATGGACATCTCGGTAAGGTTCAGGTGGGAAGCAAGACCTATGCGGGCTTTGATGCGGATTTCGCTACGGTGAATCCCTACCTCGGCACGGATGGCGTGAAGCCTTTTGTGGACGTGTGCAAGGAGTCCGATAAGGGTATCTTTGTGCTCGTGAAGACGTCAAATCCTTCCTCCGGTGAGTTTCAGGACAGGGAGATCGACGGACGTCCCCTGTACGAACATGTTGCTGATATGGTAAATACCTGGGGAGAGGAGTGCATTCACGGAGACTACAGTGATGTGGGATGCGTAGTCGGCGCAACCTATCCCGAGATGGGCAAGGTTTTAAGAAAACTGATGCCGAAGGCTTATATTCTGGTGCCCGGATACGGCGCACAGGGCGGCAAAGCCGAAGATCTGGTACATTTCTTCAATGCGGACGGTCTTGGCGCGATCGTGAACTCATCAAGAGGCATCATTGCGGCTTATAAGAAGGATACATACGCTAAGTTCGGTGAGACAGGATACGCGGAGGCTGCAAGACAGGCCACCATTGATATGATCGAGGACATCAATTCCGCAAGAAGATAAGCGGCGAGGTTTGAAAGGACAACATATGAGCAAGACAGTGATTGAAGCGAAGATCCTCTCTCAGGATTGTATCGCAACAGATATCTATTCCATGGTGATCGAGGCACCTTCCATAGCGTGCGAGGCGCGTCCCGGACAGTTCCTCTCACTTTACACGTCAGACTCCGGAAAACTTCTTCCGAGACCGATCAGCATCTGTGACGCGGACGCGGAAGCGGGAAGTATCCGTATGGTATACAGGATCGCGGGAGAGGGAACCCGTATGTTTTCGGCACTTGCTGCCGGTGATACGATCCGTGTGGCAGGGCCTATGGGCAACGGCTATACGCTTTTAGACAAACCCGCCATCGTGATCGGCGGCGGTATCGGTATCCCTCCGATGCTCTTTCTTGCGAAGAAACTCGAGGCTAAAAAGACAATCGTTCTCGGATTCCGTGATGAGGAGTTTTTATCGGATGAATTTGCTCCTTACGGTGAAGTAGTAAAAGCAAGCGACGCCGGAAATATCGGTTTCAAGGGGACCGTGATGGATGCGATCCGTGAGGCGGGTGTTACCGGTGAAGTGATCTACGCCTGCGGACCGACACCGATGCTCAAGGCGATTCAGACATATGCGGCCGAGCAGGGCCTTCAGGCTTATATCTCCTTAGAGGAGCGCATGGCATGCGGTATCGGCGCTTGTCTTGCCTGCGTATGCAAGACGAAGGAGATCGATGATCACTCCAAGGTGAACAATACAAGAATCTGCGCGGACGGACCGGTCTTTGACGCGGGAAAGGTGGTGCTCTCATGAAGACGGAAGTAAGCATAGCGGGCGTGACACTGAAGAACCCTGTGACCGTTGCATCCGGTACCTTTGGTTCCGGCATGGAGTATGACGAGTTTTTTGATGTATCCAGGCTTGGTGCGGTGACCACAAAGGGTGTGGCAAATGTACCCTGGCCAGGAAATCCCACGCCGAGGATCGCTGAGACACAGGGCGGTATGATGAATGCAATCGGCCTTCAGAATCCCGGCATCGATACATTTATCGAGAGAGACCTGGCATTCCTTTCAAAAAAGAATACGAAAATCATCGTGAATGTCTGTGGCAGAAGCATCGAGGATTACGTAGAGGTTGTGGAGCGTCTTGCGGATACGAACACGGACCTTCTCGAGATCAATGTGTCTTGTCCGAATGTCAAAGAGGGCGGTATCGCCTTCGGTACGGACCCTGCGGCGCTTGCAAAGATCACGAAGGAAGTGAAAGCGCATGCAAAGCAGCCTGTGATCATGAAGCTTTCTCCGAATGTGACGGATATCGCGCTTATGGCGAAAACGGCAGAGGATGCCGGCGCTGACGCCATCTCTTTGATCAATACCATCACGGGTATGAAGATCGATGTGGAGAGAAGAGAATTTGCCATCGCCAACAAAACCGCGGGCGTATCGGGACCTGCCATCCATCCCATTGCAGTCCGGATGGTCTATCAGGCGGCACATGCGGTCTCGGTTCCCGTGATCGGTATGGGCGGTGTGGCAACTGCTGCAGATGCTCTTGAGAT
>CAMOHF010000237.1 GCA_946614685.1 uncultured Clostridia bacterium
GCCAAGGCTGCGGGAACCGAGATCATCGTTGCCATCAACAAGATCGATAAGGAAAGCGCCAACATCGAACGTGTAAAGCAGGAGCTGATGGAGTATGAGCTTATCCCCGAGGACTGGGGCGGTTCTACCATCTTCTGTCCCGTATCCGCACACACAAAGCAGGGTATCGACAATCTGCTCGACATGATCCTGCTCACTGCCGAGATCCTCGAGTTAAAGGCCAATAAAAAGCGTAAGGCAAGAGGTATCGTAATCGAGGCACAGCTTGATAAGGGACGCGGTTCCGTTGCCACCATCCTTGTACAGAAGGGTACCCTTCATGTCGGAGATTATGTGGCAATCGGTGATACCCACGGAAAGATCCGTGCCATGTTTGATGACAAGCAAAGACGCGTGAAGGAGGCAGGTCCTTCCATGCCGGTTGAGATCCTCGGACTTGACGGTGTTCCCCAGTCCGGTGAGATCTGTATGGCTGTTGACAGTGAGAAGGAAGCACGTACGATCAGTGATGCATTTATTGCAAGAGGCAAGGAGAAGCTGATCGCGGACACCAAGTCTCATATGTCACTGGATGATCTGTACAACAAGATCCAGGAAGGCAATATCAAAGAACTGAATCTGATCATCAAGGCAGATGTACAGGGTTCCGTAGAAGCAGTAAAGACCAGTCTACTAAAGCTTTCCAACGACGAGGTTGCTGTAAAATGTATCCACTCGGGCGTTGGTGCCATCAACGAGAGCGATGTTATCCTTGCTTCCGCTTCGGATGCGATCATCATCGGATTCAACATCCGTCCCGACAACCAGGCGAAGGATGTGGCTGAGCGTGAGAAGGTGGACATCCGACTTTACAAGGTTATTTACAATGCCATTGAGGATATTGAGTCTGCCATGAAGGGTATGCTCGATCCCATCTTCGAGGAGAAGGTGATCGGTCATGCCGAGGTACGCCAGGTATTCAAAGCTTCGGGTATCGGTTCCATCGCAGGTTCTTATGTGCTTGACGGCTTTATCAAGCGAGGCTGTAAGGTACGCATCACCAGAGAAGGTGAGCTGATCTTCGAGGGACCGCTTGCATCCTTAAAGCGTTTCAAGGATGATGTGAAAGAAGTGAAGTCCGGCTTTGAGTGCGGTCTTGTTATGGAAGACTTCAACGATATCAAGGTTGAGGACCAGATTGAAGCATATGTGATGGAGGAGGTTCCCAGATAATGAGGAAAACCGCTCACAAATACGACAGGGTCGGAAGCGAGATCCGGAAGGAGCTTTCGGAGATCATCAACTATGAGATCAAAGACCCGCGCATTTCGGGGATGACATCCGTTACGGATGTCGAAGTCACCCCGGATCTTAAGTATTGTAAAGTATTTATCAGTGTACTCGGAGATGAAGATGCGGAAAAGTCCACCATTGAGGGACTTCGAAGTGCGGCAGGCTTCATCAGAAAGAAGCTGGCTGCCTCCGTGAATCTTCGAAATACACCGGAGTTAAACTTTGTTTCCGACACCTCGATCCGCTACGGTATTGAGATGTCCAAGAGAATCGATGAGGTTCTCGGAAAAGAAGAAGAGGCAAAGCGTGAATCAACTGATCAAAAAGATTGAGCAGGCAGAGCGTATCGCATTGGTCGGACATATTCGTCCCGACGGAGACTGCGTGGGCTCCTGCCTGGGTCTCTACAATTACATAATCGATAATTATCCCGGGAAGAAGACGGATGTATATCTGCAGGAGATCCCGGAGAGTTTTCGTTTCCTTCGCGGAGCGGATCTCATACTGCATGAGACGGGAAATACAAGCTACGATTTAGCGATTTCACTCGATTGCGGTGACACGGACAGGCACGGTGAACTTTCGGCCTGCTATCAAACAGCGGCTGATACGGTCTGCATTGACCATCACAGAAGCAATCAGGGATTCGGAGATCTCTTCTACTGTGATCCGGATGCTTCTTCGACCTGTGAGATCCTGTGCCGTTTTCTTGATCACGAAAAGATCGGAAAGTGTGCCGCCGAAGCGCTGTATCTCGGCATCGTACACGACACGGGTGTTTTCAAATATCCTGCGACCACAGAGGATACCATGCGCATCGCAGGCATGCTGATGTCAAAGGGACTTGATTCTCAGTTTATCATTGATGAGACATTCTACAAGGTGACTTATAAGCAAAATCGTCTCACTGGACAGGCGCTTTTAAACGCCAAACTTTACTGTGACGGGAAAGCCATCTCTACCTGCATCACGCGGGAGATGTTTGATGCCTTTGACTGCTCCAAGCAGGAGACGGAAGGTATTGTGGACAAGCTTCGCGTGACCGAGGGTGTGGAGCTTGCGGTCTTCATCTATCATGTGAAGGAAGATCGCTATAAGTATTCTCTGCGTTCGGTGAAAGAGATCGACGTAAGCACCATTGCGTGCAATTTCGGCGGAGGCGGTCATATCCGCGCAGCCGGTTTTGACTACTGCGGTGACCCTGAGGACATCCTCTCGCAGGTGCTTTCTTTAGCCGAAGAACAGTGGAAGCAGATGGGTAAGTAAGAAGTTATGTACGACGGAATCATCAATGTCTATAAGGAACCCGGATATACATCCTTTGATGTATGCGCCAAGCTTAGAGGCATTCTTCATCAGAAAAAGATCGGTCATACCGGAACACTTGATCCGATGGCGACGGGTGTTCTTCCCGTGGCAATCGGCAAGGCCGCCAAGGTTATGGAATACCTGGAGTCCGATACAAAGGAATACCTTGCTGAATTCACATTTGGCTTAACAAGTGATACCGAGGATATCTGGG
>CAMOHF010000238.1 GCA_946614685.1 uncultured Clostridia bacterium
GATCTGAGCCTGTTCGTATCACCGTGATCAAATTTGTCTTCCGCTGCCAATACACAGGTTGCACAGGTGCGGGTCGCGTTTACATGATCTGAGCCTGTTCGTATCACCGTGATCAAATATGTCTTTCGTTGCCAATACACAGGTCACATAAACACGGGTCGCGTTGCAAGGTCGGCAGAGGGTCTCGGTACTTAGCGATTCAGGCACGGAGTGACTGAGAGCTTAGTACCGCTAGGGGTACCCTCTACCAGCGGGAGCGTGTCCGGCAACACGACCCGTGTTTGCGTGACCGTCGCTATGTTCACAGATTTTTCACGGAATTTCACCGCTTCGGTGACTGTTCGATTCGTTGACCATAGCCGATAATTATGATAGAATATATGCGTATAATTGCGTGATTTTACGATAACAGCGGGAGTCGGGAGACATACATGGAAGTAAGACAGGCACCAGACATGAAAGTACATAGGCGTCATGATAACAGGGGCTTTACTCTTGTGGAACTCATGGTAGTACTTGTCATCCTTGTGCTCCTTGCATCCATCATGGTTCCGGCTTTTCTTGGTTATGTGGATAAGACGCGGGACGACGCGAAGATCGCAGACCTTCGAACCGTGGTTTCGGCAGCGGAAGCCTATCGTGCGGACCGCTATACGACGAAGGGCGCAAACTGCAAGATCGACTCCTCGGACTACGCCGGCATCTTAAGCCTGGCCGGCGCCGAAAGCGGGATCACTATTGAGGATCTGAAGCTTACCTCCACGAAGAAAGCCATCAGCCTCCTGGTAATCAAGGACGAGGGCGAGTATGTGATCTATCGATATAAGCCGGGTCAGCCGGAGTACAGCGTAGCGGATACCTACTAGTGCATGAGGAAGATGCGATATGAAACAGACGAAAAATGCACAATCCAATAAAGGTTTCACACTTGTAGAGCTCGTAGTGGTGATGACACTTCTTGCCATACTGCTTGCCATCGGCGGCATGAGTATGGTGGCGTGGCAGCGCGCTACGATGACCAGCCGTGCGGATAGCCGTGCGGAGGTTATCTTTGTGGCAGCGCAGACGAAGCTTACCGAGATGAATGTAAGCGGCGACCTTGCGCGTGTACGTGAGGACCTCCTTGATTCGGCGAAGAAGTCCGGCAAGTCCTCGGATGAGCATCCTTACGGTGATTTCGAGATCGATCTTACCAAGGTGGTAAGCCCCGACTATATGGGAACCGAGCCCGGAAGCGGCAGTGCCGTGGATATCAGGAAGCTGTGGGGACTCGATGCCTCCGATCCTCTTGATGCCGAGACGAAAGAAAAGTACACCGACAGCATTTGCCATCTGCGTGCGGACTACGGCGATTACGACAAGTACATCAACAATACATTGGATCTGAACGACCCTCACGACCTGGAAGCTTATTACCTTTTCGAGATCATCTCCGAATACATCGGAGACGCAGAGGTGCTTTCCGGTTCCATCAGCATCGAGTTTTCCGTGACGGACGGTCAGGTATACTCCGCATTCTACAGTGAGATGGCGGATGGATTCGATTATGCTTCAAGTTCTGCGGAGCGCCCTGACCTATATGAGCGTTCCTACAGCGACCGCTACGACAACATCCTCGGATACTACGGCGTATCCACACTTTCTCACGCCACCAAGGGTTCGGACAGAGTCGGCATCGACGGCGGAAGACTCTTCCTCTACAACGATGATACGGCAAGACTTTCTCTTGCGCTTGATACACAGAAGCAGGTAATGGAGTCCGTTCAGTATGACGTGAAGCTTTCCGACTTTGCGACCAAGGATACGGTGATGACCTTCTCCATCAATCCGAAGCTTACACCGGTGAAAGAGCGTCAGAAGAACATCAACGAGAATCTCGTGGACTGCGAGATCACCAGATACGAGCAGCGCTCGGTTCCTTCGGCGGATCAGGCGAAGACCGTACTCGGCACCTACAAGATCCCCGTATACTTCGAGGATGCGGAGGTCGAGATCGAGGGCGAGACCAAGACGGTCCGCACGCTCAACATCGTCCTGGATGCGGTTGATCTAAATGCTACATCCAATCAGTATCTGAAGGATTACGCCACCATCGTGAAGAAGGGCGATTCCAATACCGACTACATCAATCTGGCTGCGGCGCAGACCAAATTTGCCAGAACCCTTTCCTACTATCGATTCGGACTCTGGTCAGAGAATCTGATCGGTGATATCACCGTGACGGGAGATGTGCTCGAAGGCGAGCTAAACTACACAGCAGAGGATCTTCCGAAGACCGATTCCGAGGGCGCGATCTGCTTTGCAAAGAACGGCAAGGAGAAAATCGACAAGATCGATCACGTAACATACGACATCGAAAACTGCCGTCATCTCTACAACATCCGATTCACGGCAGATCATGATATCCCCAAGGAGTCGCACGTCACGTCTCTTACACAGACACCGATTGCCTACAGGCTCAAGAAAGATATCGACTGGGAGAAATTCTCCGGCGAGGACGGATATGTCTATCTGACAGGCGCAGGTTCCCTGAATTCTTCACTCGGCACCATGAGTGATGTCACAGTGAAGGACGGACGCGTGGTAGACGCACCCTTCCCTTCCATCCGCGAGCTTCGCAAGAACAGCATCATCACCGGACTGGATGAGGATCGAAAAGCCACCATCTCCATGGGTACGATTCGAACAGGTATCACGGGACAGGCTACGCAGACCTATTTCTACAATGAGCAAAGCAACAACAACCT
>CAMOHF010000239.1 GCA_946614685.1 uncultured Clostridia bacterium
GATATCGGCCAGACGTTTGGAGAGACTCTCCGCCTCCTCTTCGGCATCTGTCTTTCTCTGAAGTGCGGATGCCTTGGAAAGCTGTGCCGTAAGCAGGAGCTTGTCTCGGAATTCCTTCTCAAGGATGGCCTGCTGACGGCGATCCTCCAGGTCCTTCTTCTCCTCGCGAAGCGCGGCAAGTGCAGCGTCCGTATACGACTTCAATTTTGCCACGTATGCGTACATCTGATCTTCGTCGTAAGTGGAATCGGACATCAGATGCTTGATCACGCCCTCTAAGTGGTTCTTTTCCTCCATGATGGATACGTACTCAAGGTAGTCGTTTCCGCTTTCCTTTACCGCAAGGTCCAGATCGCATTTTTTCACGGCGAGTCCCGCTTCTCCACAGGCCTTGGACAATTTCTCCGCCTCGGCAAGAAGCACCTTCAAGTGTCCGCGGTCCGATGCGACCTTAAGGGAAGCCACGCGGCGTTCCATCTCCTTCGCCTGCCGCTTTTTTTCTTCGCTCTCGGTGGCAAGTTTTGCAAGTTCATCATTGGCGCCCTTGGAAAAATGTTCCGCGGTCACGTAAAGATCCGCCAATCCGGAAACCGACTTTTTCTGCTCCTGATACAAGGACAGGAAGGATTCCACCTTCGCTCTTAAGGCTCCGATCATCTCGATCTGACGGTCATAATTTGCGATATCGTTCTTCTTTCTGGAAAGCTCGGCCAACTGCTCCTTGATATCCAAAAGCATCTGCGCCATAGAGACTCCGCCGTCCGCTTCCGCCTCAGTCTTTACATTGTATGCCTTCTCTATGATCTCCTCGATCAGAAGATCCTCCACCACCTTGCGGGTGGTCTTGTAGTTTTGCTCAAAGTAGGTTCTGACATGGCCCTCGGTCTTATTGATCCCGCGGATGATCTCCCACTGACTCTCATGGAGTCCGTAGGCACTGATGAAATTCTGGTAAGCGCCCTTCCGATCAAAGATCTCCACCTTTAAGGACATGTCCTTGTGGGGCAGTTCTTTCAGATATGTGCGCAGACTCTGGAAGCCCACACGCTCTCCGTTTTTCACAAGCGGAAGATTGATGATATCATTCTTGTTAAAGTCGCGATAGAAAATGCAGTAGTTGAAATACTCCACGGAGGCAACCTCGCGGCCGCCGTCCTCGATACCCGATTCTTCGGACTCCGCCTTTCTCGCACAAAAGCCGGTCGTCATATAGCGAAATCCGTCCGTGATATCCTCGGGGTCCAGTTTCCACTCGATCAGGGAATGGATGGTGGTATTGCCGTTTCCCGTGCGGAAGAGTTTCTCAATCGGCTGCTTCTCATCCAGGGTACAGTTCGGGATCATATTCTGCATGAGAAGAAGCATCAGTACACTCTTACCGCCACCGTTTGCGAGATCATAGAGGGTGTTCTTCCCGTACATCCGCATGGTAAAGTCGTCGTAGTACTGCGTACCGAAGTTATACTTAACGTTGTTGACTCTGATTCTGTTGATACTAGGCATCCTTCTCACCTCCCAGCACCTGATAGAGTCTTCCCTTGTACTCTTCAAAATAATTCTCGGCCAAAGCCTTGAACCTGTCTGTCGGATAATAGCGATCCTGTACCGCAGCGAACAGATTCTCCCGGATCATGAAATTCATCGTAAGCTTCACATAACCGGTTCTCGACGCGCGGCTCGCCTTGTTTCTGTCTCGCTCCTCACCCGTGATCACCGGAAGCTCATCCCACAAAAGTGCCAGGGAACGAAAGCCTTCCTTCTCGATATCCGTCGCAGAGTAGATGGCAAGATCCTTGATCACAGCCGCAAGCGACGAGGTCACCTGCTCTAAGATCTCTTCCGTCTTTACATACTCCTTCACCTGATAGGAGGCGGAGTCTCTGTAAAACAAAAGAAGTACGTTGTACATCACATAATATGTCATGTAGAGTTCGCGGTTCAGCTTGAGGCCGAGGATACGCTTCATGTCCTCGTTCGTATAACCGAAGACGCGGTTGCCGTCACCCGCCGTCATATAGATGGCATCGTTGTACTCATACAGACTTAAATTCAGTTTCTTCATCAGCGCAGTGGTGATATCGTACACCGCCGCATCTCCGTAAAATGCATCGTAGAGTTCCTTGGTCTCCGGACTCTTTGCGGACACCGTCTGCCCCGTTACAAGAGCGGCATAGATATCCAATGCCGTCTGCAAAGCCTTCTCTTCCATATCAATCCGCCCTCCTTTCAAACGTCATATCCGTTACGGTGAATGCCGTATCCTCACCGGATGCGATCTCGATCTCTTCGTCTCCGAAAGTGATCTCCACAATCTGCTGTCCGTAGCGCTCCCTGTCTTCTTCGGACATCCTGCGCACTACGATCTCCTCAAACATCGTCTCCTGTTTTTCCTGCATGGCAGCCAGGTCGTACCGGGTCTTACCCGCAAGATGCACCAGGTATGCGTAATAATCACGGTTCCTATAGATCTCTTTGCCGAACTTGATCTCCAGGATACCGTTGTACTCTTTTAACGTAAGCTTGCCCCACTTGGAAAGCTGATCCAAGAGTTCACGGAACATCCTTGCAAAATTGATCTCGATCTGATCGTCCAACAGTTCGTCTTCATACTTGAAATCGGGATCGATGGTCTTGCTCTCCACCTTCTCACCGGAGTCCTTCGTCCCCGCGGAGACATTCAGGAGATGATCGATATCATGAAGATTGAAACTCCTGTGAATCTTTGGCGCCGCAAA
>CAMOHF010000240.1 GCA_946614685.1 uncultured Clostridia bacterium
CAAGTCTTCCAGTTGTTTAACCATACACGTTACCTCCTTATGATAAAACAAAAAAAACGGTATTTCAAGATGATCGATCCATCTCATATAAAAGCAAAATAGGGAAATGCACAGCGGAACCGCTGCGTTTTCGATACGAATAGAATAACACCGTTTCATAAGGGTGTAAAGTGAACATTCTGTGAAATCTACACTTTTCCACTCAAAAAACTCCAACACCGGATAATCCTCGGTGTTGGAGTTGCTCCTAAAGTTTGTTCACTTATTACCTCATAAGTTTCGCCCGCACACGCTGCAATGCATTGTCCACGGACTTTTTGTTTTTGGACAGGCGATCCGCGATCTCATCATGGGAAAGGCCTTCTAAGTAGAGTTCGATCACGCGACGTTCGTAGGGGGTGGTCACCTCGTTGATCCTTGCGAGAAGTGCATCCTGCTGCTCGCGGCGGATGATCATCTCCTCGGGATTAAACTTTGCGCCATCCGACGGCAGGTCATCCGCAAGGGTACTTCCGTTCTTGTCGTCCGCATAGAGGGAAATGTACTCATTTAATGCCTGATGCTTCATGCGGTTCTGCGTGGAAAGTGCCGTCTTTAACTGCCTCCGGATGCAGAGCGTCGCAAAGGTGGAAAACACGGCGCCCTTGTCCGTCTTATAATCCCTAATCGCTTTGAAAAGGCCGATCATCCCCTCCTGGTAGATGTCATCCGCATCTCCGCCGATCAAAAACAGCGTACGTGTTTCATGGCGTACCAGCGCACCGTACTTTCTGACCAGGAAATCCATGGCATCACTGTCGGATGTACGGATTCTCTCTATGATCGCATTGTCATCCATCTTCTCGTAATTCACGGATTATCTCCTCTGTCTTAAAGCCTCGTAGGCGAGCACGCCGCATGCAACCGACGCATTCAACGAATCGATATCTCCGTACATCGGGATCTTCACCGTGAAATCGCACTGTTCCTTCACAAGTCTTGAGACACCCTTGCCCTCGTTGCCGATGACGAGGCCCAAGGCACCTGTCATATTGCAGGCATACATCTCTTCTCCGTCCATATCAGCGCAGGCAAACCAGAGTCCCTTCTCTTTAAGCTCCTTGATGGTCTGGGACAGGTTGGTCACCCTGGCAACCGGCGTGAAATTTACCGCACCGGCGGAAGCCTTTACCACGGTGGCCGTGATGCCGACCGCTCTTCTCTTCGGAATGATGACACCGTGCGCACCGACTAAATTTGCCGTACGGATCATCGCACCTAAATTGTGCGGATCCTCAATCTCGTCAAGCAGAAAGACAAAGGGCGCTTCCCCCTTCTCCTCGGCGCGTGCAAGAATATCCTCCACCGTGGCGTAAGCCACCGGTGATGAGATCGCCACTACGCCCTGGTGCTTATCGCTTCCAGCAACCTGAGCGAGCTTTTCCTTCGTCGTAAACTCTATGATCACATCATGCTTTTTCGCCTCACGTAAAATAGACGCCACACCGCTGTCTCTTACTCCGTCAAGGAGATAGAGTCGCTCGATGGTACGCCCGGCACGAAATGCTTCAAGCACCGCATGCTTACCGAAGAGCATGCGCTCGTCTGTTGTTTCTTCTCTTTCCTGTTCTTTCATCCTAGTCCTCTTTTGCAAGATATTGTGCGATCATCGCATCCGCAAGCTCGTTGAAACGTTCCTTCTCACCGGCAAGATAGAGATAGCCAAACAGCGCCTCAAGTCCGGTGGCGCGCCGATACTCCGACCGGGTTGCATTCTTCGCCTTGGAGTGCGGCTGTGCATTGCGTCCGCGCTTAAAGATATCCGTCTCCCGCTCCGAAAGACTGTCCATGATCGTGTCCGCAAACGCTGCCTGATTCACAGCCTTCACGATAGCGGTTACTTCCTTATGATACTTCTCCGTCTGCGTCTCATAGCGACGGACAAAATAATCCTTCACATAAAGATCCAGCGCGCTGTCACCGATATAGGCAAGCGCAAGCCCGGAGTACTGATAAGGATCCTTGCTTATGCCCGCTTCCATCTGACACCCTCTCTCGTATCCTCAAGGATAATTCCTTTTCCGATCAGCTCGTCTCGGATCTCATCCGCACGGGCAAAATTCTTCGCCTTTCTCGCAGCCTGGCGTTCCTCGATCAAAGCCTCGATCTCCGTATCAAGCATCTCCTTCTTCGGGAGTGCCGCAACGCCCAGGATGTCCATCAGGCCGGTTATGGTATCAAGAATCTTCTTTGCGTCTGCCGCTCCGAGTTCATCTTTCAATGTATTGGCGTATTTTACAAGTTCGAACACAACCGAGATGGCATCAGCCGTATTAAGGTCGTCATCCATTGCCGCATCATAGCGTGCAACAAACTCCGCAAGCGCCGCATCAAGTCCGTTGACTGCCACCTTATCTTCGCCCTTGTCAATGATTTCTGCCAGAAGGGATGCGGATGTCCGGATCCTCTCGAGACTGCTTTTGGCCGATGCCACAAGGTCCTCCGCAAAATTAAGCGGACTTCTGTAATGTGCGGAAAGCATAAAGAAGCGAATAACCGCAAGGTCATACTTCTCGCTGATCTCTCTTACGGTAAAGAAGTTGCCGAGCGACTTGCTCATCTTGGTACCGTCGATGTTTAAGTATCCGTTGTGCATCCAGTAACGTGCGAACTCCGTTCCGTTAGCCGCCTCGCTCTGTGCGATCTCATTCTCATGGTGCGGGAAGATCAGGTCCTGTCCGCCGGCGTGGATAT
>CAMOHF010000241.1 GCA_946614685.1 uncultured Clostridia bacterium
ATTACACCAACTGGCTCACAGCCCTTTCCAAGGATACTTCGATGCCTACCATCGAGATCGGCAAGATGATAGCGGATGATTTCGTGGCAGAATGCTACAGGTCCTGCGGCGACCAGAAGACCACCCTTTCGGTAGTGGATCTTGCCGAACTTTCAGAGACTGTCACCGATGACCTGAAGAAGTTTTCAAGGAGCACCACGGAACTTATCAAGGACGGAGACTACAAGGTAGTATCCGATGCCCGCAGCAACACAAGAGAGTTTGCCACATCGTCCAAGATAGATCAGATAGATCTTTATTCTTTTGCCAAGAACATCGGTACAAAAGAAAGCGAGGAACTTGCAGAGTCTATCCTGAGTGCGGTCAAATACAACAAGACCTCCGATAATATGCCCAATTCCTACGGTATCTCGATCTATTTCCCTTACCGTAAGTCGAGCAAGGTCAACTCTGCGATCCAGAACTACGATGCAATCGGGATGGATTCAAGCTACGGCGCATGTATTAAGGAATTTGCCGGCCTTGAGCTTTCCGGACAGGCAGCCAGCGGCGGCGATTCCCTGAATCCGCTGTCACTTCTCCTTGGATCCTCTTCGGGTGCTTCAAACTCAAGCTCCATGGAAGGCCTTGATTCAATCCTTTCGCTCGTGAGCGCATTTTCCGGCGGAAGCAGCTCTTCCAATATGCTCGGAAGCCTTACGGGGCTTCTTACCGGCCGCAGCATGACCGATGAGGACTGCGCGGCATATATAGAGAAGAACCAGTTTGACAATGCGAACCTTAACTGGGTCAAGGCAGATGACGGCTATTACAGGGTAAAGCTTACCTCAGATCAGTGGAGCATGGTACATTCCGTGGATCTGAACGTTTTTGTGGATGACGGTTCCGGCTTCATAGATATGGGACTTGACAATTCATGCACTTTTGACAAAGAAGGAAACCTCCTTGCCGGTAACGAGGGTACCTGGCTTGCAGTGGGAGACCAGCCCGTTGCGTATTACCACACCGATACTGCCGAGGACGGGGATTCCTATACCATATCGGGTTATATCCCCGCACTCCTTAACGGCGAAAAAGTTAAGCTCATCGTTGCTTTTACCGATCAGGATCCCTACGGAAGTATTCTGGGAGCCGAGATCGACTACGATCTTGATGTGACAGAGACAAAGGCCCGCGGGCTTGTGGACATCGCAGACGGTGACAGGATCGATTTTCTCGCAGATTATTACAGTTATGACGGAACGTTCCTTGACAGTTACAAGATAGGACAGCAGGTGACGGTAAACGGAAAGCTTGTGATCAGCGACAAATACCTTGACGATGATTACATTGCACTTTACAAATTCACTGATATCTACAACCAGAGCCACTGGACAAACGCAGTTCCGAAACAGCGTTAACAACCGTATAATCAAGGTCAAGTATAATAATCCGGAATTAAGATGTTACACGGACAGAAAGGCTTGACAGTACCATACAAACGTTGAGTTACAGCGTTTGTCATGCATTCATGACGGATAACCGTTGGATCTGACGGGGATTTGTCATAAGGAGTACCGCAAAGCGGTGGAGTCCTTGTGGCAAATCCCTGTCAGGTTCGGCGGTTTTTTATTATAAAAATAATCTCAAGGAGGAATATACATGAAGAAAAAACGAAAATTAGGAAGGAAGTTGCTGAGCTTTTTGCTCACACTGGCGATGGTCGTCGTGCTGATGCCGGGGATGAGGCTGACAGCGTATGCGGCAACAGACACCTACACCATGCTCACTCTCAATGTCGAAGAAAACGGAAAAGTCGTAATGTCTAGTGGTATATACGGAAATGGTGCAGATAGTCTTCTTGAAGTACCTTCCAATGTGGATATTAAGGGAACAATGAATGTTGCAGATGGTTACTGCATTAATGTGCATGAAGGTGCTAATGTCAATATTCTAAACCCCGGCAAGATTTCATTCTATCCTGCTTCTGATAACACCGGTACAATCACCGCGGTCCCTGACGATGGTTATACCTTTACTGGTTGGTATAACGGAGAAACTCTGTATTCGGGAGTTGCGGAGTTGGATTATAAAAATATTAGCGAGGATTTAACTCTTACTGCAAAATTCGAGGCTGCAACACTTCACACCCACGATAGCATCACCTTTACCGCATGGGACGGCACCACAAGCCTGCCCACCGAGGCGGGCAGCTACTACCTCACGAAGGACGTGACGATCAGCAGCACATGGAATGTCACGGGCGAGACAAACCTCTGCCTTGGCGGGCATAAGATCACGTTGAACACCAACGCCGATTATGCTGTGAGTGTTGGACAAGGCGCGACTCTGAATCTTTACGACGATGAGGAGGAAAGCGGCGCGATCGTTCTCGCTTCCAAATCGGAATCGGATAGTAGTTATTATGTAGGAGTAAACGTCGAGGGGGGAACCTTCCGCCTGTACGGCGGCACAATCCGCAGCTTCCTCAAGGGCGTGCATCTTTACGATAGCAACAGCGAGTTCACGATGACCGGCGGCACGATTCAGAACTGCGAGGTATGCGGCGTAGAAGCTGATGGGACAGTTACGTTGACCGGCGGCGTCATCACGGGGAACGGTAAAGGTGTGACTGTCAGTGAAGACGATGTTGTCTTTCTGTCCGGTGCGCCGACGATCAGCGGAAACGGCTCCGAGGAGAAAAATGAGAATCTGATGCTTTCCGATGAGGCACAGGTATTTGCTAAGCCGG
>CAMOHF010000242.1 GCA_946614685.1 uncultured Clostridia bacterium
AACAGCCGCATGAGCGAGATGACAGACCGTGAGATCCTAGACCTCACGATCATGACGCATCAGGGCGAGTGATGTCGTCATCATGTGCACCGAGATAAAGATTCCGACTACGCTGACTATCATTGACGGAAGCAGTCCGAGTGCCGTATTGAAATTGGATAAGATCATCGCTGCTGTCTGTCCGTAGAAGCAGAGCATAAACACTTGGCCGAAGGTTAATCCTAAGGCCAATTGTTTGTTTAGGCCGTTTACGGCGATTGAGAAAATCAGCGCAACGATCGCATACTTGATAAAATAGCCGACGCACGAAAAGAGGAAACCGACCGCAAGATAGACGTAGATATACGGAACCGCCCGCACCAGCGTCTGATTGTCGAGTCTTTGCGGAAAGATGTCCGTAAGCTTGTAGCCGCCGAAGTCATCCACCTTTCCCCCCGCGGAGATATAGAGGTTCACAAACTTCGCGCCGAACGCCACGTAGGCACCGGGTGCCTTGACGCGTTCTTCCGTCACGTGGTCCTTCTCCGTGTTGATGACCACTTTTACCGTCCCGAGATTTAACGAAAACGGGCGCTCGATACTCATCGTACCTTCTTCGTATGTGATCGGGGCCATCTTTTTTTCAAACAGTTCCGTGAATCCACCGAAGCCCGCAACCGTCGCACTGACCGGGATCAGGAATCCCACAATGCCGAGTACCAGCATCATCACGATCACATAGGCCACGGACCTTCCCTTTTTGAGGTCCAGCAATTCTTTATACTTTCCGGGCCGAAACATCCCGTACACGATCTGTTCTGAAAATGTCATAACTTACTCCTTGATCTCGTAACCCTTCTTCGGAATCTTCACGGTTACGATCGTTCCCTTGTCCGGCTTCGTCTTCACTTCGATCGCGCCGCCGCACTTGGTTTTAAGTACTCTGCGGATTTCCTTGAAGGAAGTCTTTCCGGTGAATTTCTTGTCGGGTCCGATGCCCACACCGTTGTCCACGATCTGTATCGCAAAGCAGTCGAGACGCTCATAGCTTCGGATCACGATCTTGCCCGGCGTGCTTCCGGAAAGCGCGCCGTTTTTCACCGCATTTTCCACCAGGGGCTCCACGGTGTTAAAGGGGACGGAAAACTCCACGATCTTGTCCTCGACGGAACAGGAAAGCCCCGGATGGTTCTTCTCCTGCATGCCGAGATACGCCTTGATGTAGGAAAGCTCCTCGATAAAGGGTACCATGGTCCGTTCCTGAATCGTCTGCATGTTGTACTTCATGTACACGGACGTATTGTAGATGAGTCGACTGTTCTCAGGGTCCGTATCCCGAAGTGACGACATCGCCGTACCGAGTGTGCTGTAGATAAAACGCGAGTTGATATGCTTAAACGCAAGCTCCTTCTTTTCTTCCACATTGCTTAAGGCATCATCACGTTCCTTCACGACCTCCTGCGCCATCGCCTTCTCGGCCGTGATCATAAGCATCACAAGGAAGATATAAAGCCCGACGGAAAGCACGAGTCCGTCGCTTTTTTTGTAGAACTTAAAGAGGGACAGCACCGCTTCAAGTACGCAGGACACCGTAAGCACCATATGCGCAAGCAGATTGCTCACGATGCTTTTATCCGTATAGACATCCGCCGCCAGATACATAATGGCCGCGAGCACTATAAGACCGATCAAGATCATCACCTTTGTCACCACGATATAGGTGGCAAAGTCAAGTACATACAGCATCTGGAAGACGATTCCCGTCAGCATAAAGACAGAGAATACGTAGATGCCGATCTCAAAGATCTTCGCAAAGCGTTTCTTCACCGCAAAGCATCTCAAGTGCATCAGATACAGGATGGGAAGCAGAAGCAGGAGCACCATACTGCTCATATAAAGCCCGAAGGCATTCTTGGTAAGAAGCTGCATGATCGGATTAGACGTAAGGCTCCAGAGCGCCGCAGCGATCACAAATGAAAATGCATAAGCCGATCTCCTTCGATCGATCTCAACCTTTCTGTTCAGCATCATGCCGACGAAGAGCACGATCGTGATGGCGATCAGCGTAAGAGCGAACACAAAGCCCGCGCCGTTTCCAAGAATGATACCGGACACGATATCTCCCCGGGACCCGATCTTGATGGACGGCAGTCTTCCGCTGTACTTGTCGTACCCGGAAGAAAAATAGATTGCGATCACATCCCCGGGCTTGGCTCCGGCAAGGGACACCACATGCTGACACGGAACCGCTGTCTTGGTCAGCTTCTGATTGTTCATCACACCGTAGCTGTACACACGAAGCTCACCGATATCCACAACCACGTTCTGGAACTCCGTTTCAAAGAAGAGTGCCGTGTCATCCGTCACGCCCTCCGGCACCTGACGCATGATAGTCACGATGTCATTGGCACCGTAATCAAGCTTCGCCGGAAGTGTGATCAACATATCATTCTGACCCTTGTAGTTCCTTAAAACCCAATCTTTACTGAAATTCTCCGGCTTACCAGTGGTGATTTTATTCTGTCCGTCCGGTGCGAAGAAGAAGGTGAATATCCCCATGCACAAAACGCCCACGACCGCCGCGATAACGACGATCAGATTCAGTTGTTTCAGCTTGCGTTCATTCATTTGTTTTATACCTGTTTCATCAGATTGATCATCTCGATCGCGCCGAGTGCACAGTCATAGCCCTTGTTGCCGGCCTT
>CAMOHF010000243.1 GCA_946614685.1 uncultured Clostridia bacterium
CTGGAAAGAAGCAGCAACATCCGCCTTGTTCACGGGCAGGTGCTTCATCTCGCATCCGTTCAGATAATTTAATACAGCAGACTTTAATCCGCTGAACGAAAAGTCATAGGGCGCATCTTCCATAAATGCTCTGGGAAATGCGATGGCCTTCGGATCTCCTTCTTTGGAGAGTGCATCAATCTTCGGTCCTCCCGGGTATCCGAGTCCGATGGCTCTGGCCACCTTGTCAAAGGCCTCGCCCGCCGCATCGTCTCTGGTACGTCCGATGATCTCAAATGTATGATAATCCGTTACCTTCACCAAATGGGAATGTCCGCCCGAAGCGACCATACACATAAAGGGAGGCTCAAGTTCCGGGTGCTCGATATAATTTGCCGCGATATGTCCTTCAATATGATTGACACCCACAAGCGGCTTTCCTTTTGCATAGGCCAGCGCTTTCGCTGCGCTCACACCCACAAGAAGGGCACCGACAAGTCCCGGTCCGTAAGTTACCGCAACCGCATCGATCTCATCCCAGCCAAGCCCCGACTCGGTGATCGCACTTTTTACTACCTGGTTGATCTTCTCTACATGTTTTCTCGATGCGATCTCCGGGACAACGCCGCCATAGATCGTATGCAGGTCGATCTGCGAGTAGATGATGTTCGAGAGAACCTCCCGACCGTCACGCACGACCGCTGCTGCCGTCTCATCGCATGAGGATTCAATTGCCAAAATTGTTGTATGTCTTGTCATCTTTGATTACTCTTCAGTCGTAGTTTGATTACCTTCCGCAGGCATCCATCCGTAGATCTTCCAGTCGTCGCCTTCCTTGATCATGACGTACTCCTCATACAGATAGCCTTTACCCTCTTCGGTGTCCATAGTGATCCTCACCTCAAGCTGTGCCATCTCCTTGCCGTCTTTTACATACTTCTTCACCTGACTGGCCTCGGGCAGCTCATACACCTTGTATTCAAGCTTTTGCTCTTTGGTGTTCGCTATGTCCTTCTTCATCCGATCCAGCGAACCCGACTCAGGATTTAACGCAAGCAGTTCACTGCAATAGAGCATGCGCATCTTCCTGTTCAGCTTGTCAAGCTCCTCGTCGGAAAGCTTCTCGGTGTAGATCATCTTCATGTATCTGCAATGAAGCTTTGCGAGATCCCTTGCCGTCTTCGGATAATCGGCATTCATATCGTATTCCGTCAGGCTTTCCAACTCCGTTTTTTTGTTCTCGCTGTGCCGTTTCGCCGAACGGTTCGACAGATAGCTGAAATAAAACAGTACGATCGCGACCATAAAAAGCGATACGATGATCGTTTTTAAATTGGATGCAGGTTTTGCATTTTTCGCCATAGTCTAATCCTCAAATGTAAGTTCAAGTTCGGTTCTGTCCTTACAGATCCACACTTCCGGACAAATATTCTTTAACACGTCCAGAAACACCTTGGGTTTCGCGGTTGCGGGCGAATAGTGGGTAAGCCACAGTCGCTTTGCCCTTGCGCGTACAGAAAGCTCGCAGGCTTCCTGCATGGTCATATGCTTGTGTTCCTTCGCCTTCGCTATTTTATCCGGCTCACCGTACATACCCTCGCAGATAAACAGATCCGCGTCCTCAGCGTACTTCACGATCACGTCGCAGGGTCTGGTATCCGTGCAGTAGGCAAGCTTCAGTCCCTTGCGCGGCGCACCCATCACCATATCCGGCGTGTAAGTCTTGCCTTCGAACTCCACCGTCTCGCCGTGTTGCAGAAGATTCCAGTTTTGAACCGGAAGACCCAGCGCCCTTGCACGCTCGGCGTCAAATTTACCGGCGCGGTCGAGTTCGATGGAATAACCGTAACATGTCACGCGATGGTTCACGCGGTACGCGTTGATCCGAAGCCCCAGGAGTTCAAATGTCGACTCCGGTTCTTCGAGTTCGATAAATTCAATATCAAAGGGAAGCTCGGGTGCAATCACACGAAGCGAATTCACTACCTTTGTAAGTCCCTTCGGCCCGATCATCGTAAGCGGTTCCGTGCGCTCGGCATTGCCCATGGTGAGTAGCAGTCCCGGCAGACCGCTGATATGGTCTGCATGAAAATGCGTGATACACAAAAGATCGATATTCTTAAAGCTCCATCCCTGAAGGCGGATCTGGTTCTGTGTTCCCTCTCCGCAATCGATCAGTATATTGCTGCCGTTGTATCTGACCATCAATGAAGTCAGCGCTCTATAGGGAAGTGGCATCATTCCGCCGGTTCCGAGCAGGCATATATCGAGCATAAAAAGCCCTCCCTAAATATCCAGTGTATAGACGATCGCATCCTCAACCGGGTGCGAGTAGTAATTCTTCCTGCGGTGTGCCTCCACATATCCGAAATTCTCATACAGAGATCTCGCCGGCACATTGCCGTCTCTTACCTCAAGCAGGCTGCAGTTGCAGATCCCCTTCAGTTCTCCGAGATACGAAGAAAGGAGATACTCACCGAGTCCCTGTCTGCGGTAGGTCGGTGAAACCGTGATCCGAAGCAGTTCCGACTGCTCCATCACAAGGTTTGCGAACAGGTAGCCTCGTAAGATGTCATCCTCCGTCTCGGCAAGCAAAATGTTGTGATCGTACTGCATCATGTCCCGCAGCATATCGATTGTCCACGGCGTTCCGTAGGTATCAGCCTCAAGCCGGGCGATCTCCCGAAGAAGTTCGTCATAC
>CAMOHF010000244.1 GCA_946614685.1 uncultured Clostridia bacterium
CGTATTTATGTACTGTTCCTTTTGCTTTCATGGAATCCTTCCTTTCTTAAAGATATCGATCAGAGTGCCGCAGGGCTTACAATCTTGCCTGCAACCGCCGATGCTGCCGCAACCGCGGGACTTGCAAGATACACTTCGGAATCAACATGTCCCATACGTCCCACAAAGTTTCTGTTGGTTGTGGATACCGTACGCTCTCCCGCTGCCATAACGCCCATATGTCCGCCGAGGCAGGGTCCGCAGGTTGGGGTGGAAACAACTGCACCTGCAGTGATAAAGATCTCGGTGAGACCTTCCTTGATCATCTGCATATATACATCCTGTGTTCCGGGGATTACGATCACACGTACACCCTTGGCAGCCTTTCTGCCCTTCATAATCTCAGCGGCGATTCTCATATCGGAGATACGACCGTTGGTACAGGAACCGATTACAACCTGATCGATCTTGATATCGCCCACCTCATCGATGGTCTTGGTATTCTCGGGAAGGTGCGGGAATGCAACCGTCGGTTTCAGGGTCGAAAGATCGATGGTATACTCCGCATCATAAACAGCATCCGCATCCGCCTCATACTTTGTATAAGACTTTTCGGAGTGCTCCTTCATATAAGCTTCTGTAAGCTCATCCACCGGGAAGATACCGTTCTTTGCGCCGGCTTCGATGGCCATATTCGCAATGGTGAAACGATCATCCATCGTAAGGTTCTTGATGCCGTCGCCCACAAATTCCATGGACTTGTAGAGTGCTCCGTCCACGCCGATCATACCGATGATGTGAAGGATGACATCCTTGCCGCTTACGTAAGGCGCCTTCTCTCCCACAATGTTGAACTTGATGGCGGAAGGAACTTTAAACCAGGCCTTGCCCGTCATCATACCCGCAGCCATATCCGTACTTCCGACACCTGTGGAAAATGCACCCAAGGCTCCGTAAGTACAGGTATGCGAGTCTGCACCGATGCAGGTCTCGCCCGCAACGATAAGTCCCTTCTCCGGAAGGAGCGCATGCTCGATGCCCATCGCACCCACATCAAAGAAGTTGGTGATGGAATTGGCATCCGCATACTCGCGGACACATTTGCAGTGCTCCGCACTCTTGATATCTTTATTCGGTGTAAAGTGGTCCATCACAAGTGCAATCTTGTCCTTGTCAAAGACCTCCTGCTTTTTGAATTTGGATAGTTCTTTGATCGCGACCGGTGAGGTCACATCATTGCCGAGTACAAGGTCGAGATTCGCCTCAATCAACTGACCTGCCACGACTTCGGGAAGGCCCGCATGGTTTGCAAGTATCTTCTGCGTCATTGTCATTCCCATAACATTTTCCTCCTAACGTGTCATAATGAAGTATCATAACACATTTTAATAGGAATTAACAGTATATGTTTTTGACAACTTATCACTGATTATGCTATACATTTCATAGCAAAACGAAAGGACACTCCTTATGCGTATTTATTTAGCCCCCATGGAGGGAATCACAACCTACCTGTTTCGAAATGCATTTGATAAATTCTACGGCGGAATCGACTGCTATTACACCCCGTTTATCGCAAACCGTCATATGATCCAAAAAGAACGCTACGAGGCAGATCCGGCACACAACAAAGGACTGCGTGTGGTACCGCAGGTTTTGACCAACGATATCGACGCCTTTGTCTCCCTTGCGGAGCAGTTCGCTGCGCTTGGCTATGATGAGGTGAATCTAAACCTCGGTTGTCCGTCCGGTACCGTAGTTTCAAAACGCAAGGGTTCCGGTATGCTGTATGATCCGGATAAACTGGACGATTTTCTTACACTTGCTTTTAAGCGGAGCCCTCTTCCGATCTCCGTTAAAACCAGAATCGGCATTCGCGAGCTTTCCGAGTGGGACAAGATCCTCTCAGTCTACAAGAAACATCCGATCAAGGAGCTGATCATACACCCTCGTCTTCAAAAGCAGTTTTATCGCGAGATGCCCGATCTTGCTTCCTACGTAAAAACGACTAAGGCGTTAGACATTCCCCTTTGTTATAACGGTGATATCTACGACACTGACTCCCTGAAACGGATTCTTGAAGCAGCACCGGATACACAGGCTGTGATGCTCGGACGCGGACTTTTAAGAAATCCCGATCTTCCGATGATCCTTCTCGGAAAGAAAGATGCCGATGCGCCGCGCGATATGGATCGCTTTCTTGCTTTTCACGAAGAGATCGTATCCGAATACAAGCAGATCATGCCCGGCGAAGTCCAGCTTCTGCACCGCATGAAGGAACTCTTAAACTATCTTGTCTACTACATTAGTAATCATCCCGAAGATGACATCAAAAAAATCCGGAAGGCCAAAAGCCTCCCGGAATACATGAGTGCTGTTCGTATTGTGGCAAGGAATCAATAATTCTCTGCGTGAACTTCAAAGTATGACTGCGGATGATCACATACGGGACATACCTCAGGTGCCTCTGTGCCGACTACGATATGTCCGCAGTTTCTGCACTCCCACACCTTCACTTCACTCTTCTTAAACACTTCCTGCATCTCGACGTTCTTTAAGAGTGCGCGATAACGCTCTTCATGCGCTTTCTCGATCTCACCTACCGCACGGAACTTCTTCGCAAGCTCGGGGAATCCCTCTTCCTCGGCAGTCTTCGCAAAGCTCTCGTACATATCCGTCCACTCGTAGTTCTC
>CAMOHF010000245.1 GCA_946614685.1 uncultured Clostridia bacterium
ACGGTAGGATGAGGTCTCACCCGAAGGGATCAGCTCATCGGTGGTGGTTACGGGATCGTGGATCACGGAAGCCACCTTTAAGAGTACATTGTCCGTCAGTGAGATCATGGACGGCCAATCCTTGATGTTCGGTCCAAACTTCACCTCTACGGAAGGATCCGGACGGCCCACGCCGTCATATACGCGCTTCTCGTAGATGGAGCTGTCGAAGAAGTAGGTGTAGGTGCCGAACTCCGTATCCATCTCGGTTGCTGCGGTAAGCTCGCCCTTGGCTGCTGCCGTTGCCGCAATGGATCTTGCATCCATCAGCGCCACGGAAGCGATCTGTCCATTCTGAACCTTGGAACCCTCTCTGTTGGGGAAGTTTCTGGTTGAGTGTCTGATGGAAAATGCGTTGTTCGCCGGAGTGTCTCCCGCACCGAAGCAAGGACCGCAGAATGCGGTCTTTACAACCGCGCCGGCTTTGATCAGCTCTACCATGCTGCCGTTCTTTGCGAGTTCCGCGTAGATCGGTGTACTTGCGGGATATACGGAAAGGGTAAATTCATCGGAGCCGATGTTTCTGCCCTTTAAGATGTCGGTTGCTGCCATGATGTTCTCGAATCCGCCGCCGGCACAGCCTGCGATGATTCCCTGGTCCACCATGAATTTGCCGTTTCTTACCTTGTCGGCAAGTGTGAAAGGCACCTTGCCGCCGAGAGAAACCTTCGCACGCTGCTCTACATCCGCAAGCACGTCGGAGAGGTTCGCTTTAAGGTCTTCGATGGTGTAGACATTGCTCGGATGGAACGGCATAGCGATCATAGGCTTGATCTTGGAAAGATCGATCTTTACGACGCCGTCGTAGTAAGCCACAACACCGGGAGCAAGCTCCTTATATGCTGCGGGACGATTGTGTGTCTCGTACCACTGCTTTACGGTATCATCTGTCTGCCAGATGGAGGACAGGCAGGTGGTCTCTGTGGTCATAACGTCGATGCCGATCCTGAAATCCGCGGACAGTTTGGATACACCGGGGCCCACAAACTCCATCACTTTATTCTTTACATAACCCTTCTCAAAGGTTGCGCCGATGATGGCAAGCGCCACATCCTGAGGACCTACGCCCTTCGCCACCTCACCCTCGAGGTAGATTGCCACCACGCCGGGACGTGCCACATCGTAAGTACGCTTTAAGAGCTGCTTTGCAAGCTCTCCGCCGCCCTCACCGATGGCCATGGTACCTAAAGCGCCGTATCTGGTATGGCTGTCGGAGCCAAGGATCATGCCGCCACACTCAGCCAGCATCTCTCTTGCAAACTGATGGATAACTGCCTGATGAGGAGGTACATACATACCGCCGTAACGCTTCGCGCAGGAAAGACCGAAGACATGGTCATCTTCATTGATCGTACCGCCGACTGCGCAAAGAGAGTTGTGGCAGTTTGTAAGTACGTAGGGAATCGGGAACTCGGTCAGTCCCGAAGCACGTGCGGTCTGAATGATGCCTACAAAGGTGATATCATGAGAAGTAAGCTTGTCAAACTTGATCTTTAAGTCATCCATATTGTCGGATGTGTTGTGCGCGGAAAGAATACCGTAAGCGATGGTGTTCTTTTTTGCTTCCTCCGCATCCGTAGCAAGGCCCTTGCCCGCAAGGATCTGCGCCGCATCGGGTCCGTCTTTCACAAGCTCCGTTCCGTTTAACAGATAAGCTCCGCCTTCAAATAATTCCATGTGTGTATCTCCTTTTTTATTCTTCTGTATAAGAGAGCACGAAGTTCTCCGCTCCGGTAAGCAGGGCTGTCTTCTGCTGCTTTACGCCCTTGCCGGTGGAGTGTTCCGTGATCGATTTCTGTGCGGACAAAAAGTCCACATCGTTGGTTGATGCTCCGTCAACGGTATAACCGTCGGATGTTTTAACGACTGTCTTCTCTACCGACAGTCCGTCCTTGCCATACGCAACCAGGCTTGCTTCTTCGGATGCGCTGCCGTCGGAGTCTTCGGGGATTGAGATCACATACTCATCCGTGCAGAAGTTCACGATGTTGACAAATCCCACATAGACATAGTTTTCTTTGTCGGCGCGGAAGATGAAGCAGGGGGTCATATCCTTGGACACCTGCTTGCTGTTAAATGCGATAAACTCCGGTGTTTTATCCTTGTCAATGTCGTAAAGCAGGAAGGAATCCGGAGCCAGCTTCTTGTATACGCTGTCCTCCATGGTGGGATTGCCGTCCTCGTCCTTTAACGCTTCCTTCAACGCCTTGTCGGTCTCACCCGCAAGCTTGATATAAGCCTTCTGCCAGGGTGAAGCCAGATCCGCCTTGGCGGATGCCACATCGAAATCCCCCTGATAGAAACGCTCGATCTCACCGAGCAGTCGGTTGGCGTTCACCTTATCATCCAGTCGGATGTACTCTTTCAAGAGATCTCCGTAATAGGTTTTGCCCTCTTCGTACGCACGGGCACGAAGTGCTGCAAACTGCTCCTGATACGTCGTATCAAGCGGATCCACCTGAACGGTATCACAGATGTTGATGGTCTGGAAGTAATTGCTGCTTGCGTATGCCGCATCGGCCTCCTCGTAAAGCGCGCGGTAGGTCTTGACTGCGGTGACATTGTTCATCACAAGAAGTGCGTAATCGTGTGCCTCGTAGAAAGCTCTGCCCATAACTGTGGAGG
>CAMOHF010000246.1 GCA_946614685.1 uncultured Clostridia bacterium
TGAGAAGATACCGCCGTTCTCCTTGGTGGATTTGTTGAAGAGAAGCATCAATGCGCCTTCAAATGCATGGTTGACATAGGAAGGAGCCATCAGGCGAACACCGTAAGGTGTATTCAGTTCTCTGTTTACGGAATCGAGTGCCTTTTCGGCCTGCTCGGGAGTTGCAAGTCCGGAGATCACTGCCCATGACTGGGGATTCAGCCACATGGAAGCCTCGGGATCTCCCTTCTTACCGATCACAAGTCCGTCATCCTTGAATCCGCGGATGAAACGATCCTCGTTCCAGCACAGGGACTGCAGTTTATCGTAAAGCTTCTTCTGCTCTTCGTCAATATAGGAAATGTACGCATCATCGCCGAGTCTTACGGCAAATCCGCGAAGTACGGTAAATGCATAGTAAAGCTGGAATGCCACAAAGGTGGACTCACCCTGCTTGCCAAGTCTTAAACAGTCATTCCAGTCTGCATGAAGTCCTGCAGGCATACCGTGATTTCCGAGATGGTTCATGGAGAAATCGATGGCACGCTTTAAGTGCTCGTATACGGTGCCCTTGCCGCCGTTGGCGAAAAGGATCTCCTCCTTCAGGAAGTCGGCATCACCGGTCTCAGCCATATACTTGAATACGGTGGGGAACAGCCAGAGTGCGTCGTCCGCGCGATAAGCGGGATGTCCCGTCTCCTTTACGTAGGACTCGTCATCCGGTGTATCCTCATGACCTGCATTGTGTGTGAATTTAACAAGAGGAAGACCGCCGCCGTTATCCACCTGCGCGGAAAGCATGAAGCGGATCTTCTCTTTCGCCATCTCGGGCGCAAGATGAATGATACCCTGGATATCCTGCACTGTATCTCTGTATCCGTATCCGTTTCTCTGACCGCAGTAAGAGAAGGAAGCCGCTCTCGACCATGTAAATGTAAGAAAGCACTGATAAGCGTTCCATGTATTGATCATGGTATTGAATGCTTCACTGGGGGTATTTACCTGAAGATTCATCAGTCTTCCGTGCCACTCATCGATGAGTTCCTGTTTCTCTTTGGATGTAACCGCAGCCACGTCGCTGTAGGAAGCCATGATCTCATCCATCTCGGCATCGGTCTTCATCGCAAGGATGAATGCAATTTCCTTGGATTCTCCGGGTTCAAGTGTGATCTCAGCCTTAAGAGATCCGCAGGAATTGGCGTTATAGTTTAACGCATTGCCGAGCTTGCCGGTTTCTACAGCCACGGGATTGCCGTAACCTCTGTATCTTCCGATGAATTTTTCCTTGTCACCGCAATAGTCTGCGGCATCGGCACCTACAAGTCCGAGGAATCTGGATGTCACGGAGGATCCGTTTACGGCATTTCCCTTGACATTTTCATTGATCACCTGCTTGATGGCATTATTGCGGAAATAAGTTCTTGTGATAAAAAGGGTGTACTGAAGGTTCACCTGATCCTGCTCATAGTTGTTGTCATTGGTGAACTCGCAGTAGCTGATCGCGGAAAGCTTTCTTGCTCTTCCGGAATTGTTTGTAACGCGGAGTCTCCAGACTTCATGTGACTTGCCGAGCGGCACATAGTAAAGCGCAGCTGTGTCGATTCCGTCGTAGGATGCGGAAATCTCCGTATATCCGGTACCGTGGCGGCACTCACTCTTGTAGGTGTCAAGAGGCTTTCCGACGGGCTGCCATGAAGCAGACCAGTAATCCTTGCTCTCCTCATCGCGAAGATAAATGTAACGCCCGGGCTGGTCAAACTGGTTAAATACGTAACGGATAATACGTCCGTTTGCACCGGATTTAACAAAGCTGTAACCTCCCGCATTGTTCGAGATGATGGCGCCGTACTCCGGTGAACCGAGATAGTTCGCCCAGGGTGCAGGTGTGTCGGGTCTGTCGATCACATATTCTTTGGCCTTCTCGTCAAAATGTCCAAACTGCATTAATTAGTACCCCCTTCTTAAAGATAAGCCTGCCAACCCGGATCGGTCGACAGGCTATCAGTGTCGATTGTCTTCTATTATTCTGTTACTTCATTTGCATCTTTTAAAGAAAGGCTGATCTTGCCCATACGGTCAACGTCAAGAACCTTCACCTTCACGACATCGCCGATGTTGACTACATCTTCTACTTTCGCAACTCTGTGGTCAGCGAGCTTGGAGATGTGGATCAATCCGTCCTTGTTGGGAGCAAGCTGTACAAATGCACCGAAGTTCATGATACGTACAACCTTACCCTCATAGATCTTACCTACCTCGATAGGATCAACGATGGAACGGATGGTTGCAAGCGCCTTGTCCATCATCGCCTGATCAACGCCGCAGATTGAGATTCTGCCCTCATCGTCGATATCGATCTTTACACCGGTCTCTTCGATGATGCCGTTGATGGTCTTGCCTCTCTGTCCGATCACTTCACCGATCTTCTCAGGATCAACCGTCGTCTGGATGATCTTCGGAGCAAACTCGTTCACGGTCGGTCTCGGTGCAGCGATTGCGGGCTTCATGCAGTTATCCATGATGAAGAGTCTTGCCTCACGGCAACGTGCGATGGCGCCCTCAACGATGGGACGTGTAAGTCCGTGGATCTTGATATCCATCTGGATTGCTGTAATACCCTCTGTGGTACCTGTAACCTTGAAGTCCATGTCGCCGAAGAAATCCTCGAGACCCTG
>CAMOHF010000247.1 GCA_946614685.1 uncultured Clostridia bacterium
ATGTCAACGAACGCATGAGTTATACGGATGTACAAAAGATCCTGGATCGAAGTGATGAGGCGGTTCTTGCGCGTTACAAGGATCTTGTATCTTTCTTTGACCTGATGAAGGAGCTTTCCGGTGTGATCCGTGCCGCCAGAGTCAAGCGCGGTTCGATCGATTTCGATATGCCGGAGACCAAGATCATCGTGGATGAGCAGGGAAAGCCCATCGAGATCAAGCCCTATCCGAGAAATACAGCCACCAATATCATCGAGGATTTCATGCTTATGGCCAACGAAACCGTGGCCGAGGATTTCTTCTGGCAGGAGATTCCGTTTGAGTACCGTGTACATGAGCACCCGGATCCGGAGAAAATCGATTCTCTGCGGATTTTCTTAAATAACTTCGGCGTATTTACCAAGCCTTCAAGAGACGAAGTGCATCCGAAGGAATTACAGAAGATTCTGTCTGCCATAGAGGGAGAGTCCTATGAGCCTTTGATCTCAAGGATGCTGCTTCGTTCCATGAAGCAGGCGCGTTATTCCACGGAATGCATCGGGCATTTCGGTTTATCGTGCAAGTATTATTGTCATTTCACCTCGCCGATCCGTCGTTATCCGGACCTTCAGATTCACCGGATCATCAAGGAGAATCTGCGCGGTACGCTTGACAGCAAGCGACTTGCGCATTACAAACAGATTCTCCCGGGTGTGGCCGACGACAATTCCCTAAAGGAACGCCGCGCGGAGGAAGCGGAGCGTGAGGTAATCAAACTAAAGCAAATCGAGTATATGTCCGAGCACGTCGGAGAAATTTTCCCCGGTGTCGTATCGGGACTCACATCCAATTTCATCTTTGTGGAACTTGAAAATACGGTTGAGGGCGCCATCTCCGTTGCGGATATGACAGATGATATATACGTTTTCCGTGAAGAGGAGTATGCCATGACCGGTACGAGAACCGGCAGACGTTTCTCCCTCGGAGACCGTGTTACGATTCAGGTTGCGGCTTGCGACAAGCTGCAAAAAAGAATTGATTTTTCACTTGCAGATGATATGATGTAAGGAGAAGAGATCATGTCAAAGACGAAGGGCGTTTCATTGATCGCCAACAACAAAAAAGCATATCATGACTATTTCATCGAGGAAACCTTTGAAGCAGGACTTGCTTTGGTCGGCACCGAGGTGAAATCCCTTCGCCAGGGGCAGTGCAGTATCAAAGAATCCTTTGTCCGCGTAGAGGACGGAGAGGTCTTTGTCTATCAGATGCACATTCCGCCTTACGAGAAGGGCAATATCTTCAACAAGGATCCTCTTCGGGTGAGGAAGCTTCTTCTTCACAAGCGTGAGATCAATCGTCTGATCGGTCAGCAGCAACAAAAGGGTTATACCATTGTTCCGCTCAAGGTCTATTTCAAAGACAGTCGTGTGAAGATCGAAATCGGTCTTGCGCGAGGCAAGAAGCTCTACGACAAGCGTGATGATATCGCCAAGAGAGATACCAAGCGCGAAGCAGAGCGTGAGTTCAAGATCAGGAATCTTGGATGACGTACATATCGGGTGGATTTCCGCCCGATCATATAAGGGGTTGTACTGGTTTCGACAGGAGTTTTGAACGTACAGTAGCCATCCGTGGACCCAGGCCACGTTAAAACGGGGAACTTTTAAACATAAACGCAGAAGATAATTACGCGTACGCTGCCTAATTAGGCGGCTGTCAGGATAGGGCGTCCCGCAACCCTAACACCGGCATCGAAAAAGCGGGAAACTCCTTCGCCTAAGCTTTGCGGTGGAGGAAAATTCATGAAGCTACCGAAGTGACTTGCCCGTCTGTAGGCAGGCTGCCGGGGGAATCAATATATGCAGACTGTGATGGAAGAAGCTGTACCGGATGGGCTTTTGGACGGGGGTTCGATTCCCCCCAGCTCCATAAAAAAGCAGGGGATTGCAAAAGCAATCCCTGCTTTTTTATGCTAGTAGGAATCGAACGGCAAGGCCGAGACGCATTGCGTCGAGAGGACAGTCCGGTGGACTGTCCGAGCCGAAGCCCGGCCTGAAAGGCGGCTGAGCCGCCGGCGGGATTCCCCCCAGCTCCGTATGCTTGGAAGGAATCGAACGACGAGGTCACACCCCCATCTGAAAGGCGGCTATGCATATTGAAATTTGAAAATAGGAGTGGTACAATAGGCGGAGAAAATTTTCAATATGAAAGAGGTCTTAACATGAGTCAGGCAAAAGTTGATAAGTATAAAAAGGAAAAAAAGAACAGACCGAAGGCTGTAAAGCGTGCAAGACGCCGCAAGACAGCATCGATTTTCATCGCAGCGGCATTGATTGGTGCGATCGTAGGTTATCCGCTCGGCAAGGGCCTTTATAAGCACACGGTTGCCGCAAGACGTGCGAATGCCACCGTCGACAGCGGAAACTATGATGTCTGGTTCGACCAGTATTATACCAAAAACTATTCCTACCTTCTGGCAGCTGCTACAGCAACGGATGCAGCAAGTGAACCCGGTGACAATGTCAAAGTGATCGAAGGTGACAGCATCAATGACTTAAACCTCGATGATCTCGGACTTGAAAATACCGCAACCGCGACCGACGGCACAAAGTAAGATATGTCATGATTTTTAACCGAACAGGTACATTTACCTGTTCGGTTTTTCTT
>CAMOHF010000248.1 GCA_946614685.1 uncultured Clostridia bacterium
AGTCCATCGTATGCGCATAGGTGCTTCCGAGGATCTCGGAAAGCGTTTCAAGGTCATTCCCCGTGGCTTTCTCGTGCAGGTAGTCGGCCAGTTTGGTGTCCGCGCCGTCCTGTCCCGCCTCAAAGAGATAGATCTCGTAGTAGCGTTCCGCCAACTCGGGGTAACCGATACGATAGTATAAATCCATCAAAAGCATGATGACGCGCTTGCTCTCCGGTGCCAGATTCCTGGACATCAGGAGAGTGCGTCTTGCTTTTTTCAGTTTATTGTTCTTGATGTAGATTTCGCCGCAGAGGCGTAAAAACTGCGGATTGAGCGACTTGGACAGATCCTGACTTTCGATGATGTCCAATGCCAGACTGTATTCTCTTTGACTTGCCAGTTCTTTGATCTTATTGACGCTGGCCATACTCAACCCGGAGCTCATAATGTCACCTCAAACAACTTACTTATCGACCCTCAAATACCTTCTCGACCTTCTCGATAACGGTATCTTTCATATTACCTCTGGTCCGCTCATACTGCAGGCCGGATTCCATGATCTCGAGGAGTTCCATACGGTACTCACTGTCAATATCTTTGATATTGTCCATCAGGATGTCCTTGATCTCGATGACGTACTCCTTCTCCTTCATCTTGTCGATCATCTCATCCGGATTGAATTTGGAGGTACTCTTGATGTCTTCCTGCTTACGTCCGCAAACCACACACTCGTCCGTGCCGGCTTCATTGACGTAACCGCAGTTACATGTCCAGATCATACCGTCGGTTCTGTACTTCTCAACAGCATCGATGCCGCGCTTTTCTTTGAGCGCCGCAAGTCTGTGTAACGGCATGGTGACATTGATCGGTGTGTCATTGCATGCGAAGACGCCTCTGGTGGTTACATACTTGGAAATGATCACCTTGGCATCCTTGATCAGGGGGATATCCTTCGCGGGAAGCTTGCACTCCACGGCCTCTGACTCGATCTGAGTGATATTGCCCTTATCGAAGGTAAAGTCCATATTCTTGATGAGCATCTTCTCCTCGAAGAGGTTGGTAAGTTCCACGTCCGCGCGGATCGCAAGAATGTCATCCTGATTGTAGTTATAAAATGTAACCTGGAGTTCTACGTCCTTATTGAGTCCCTTTAATGTCACCCTCACCGGTCTCGGAACGAGGCGATTGTAGTAATTGCTTACGTAGAGTTCCTTGATTACCGTCTTATCCTTGGATATGGTCTTTCTGAGCTTGACAGCCATACCGGAAGCGATGGTACCCACGGAGTTTCCCGAAAAGGGTGTATAGTTCAGCGCAAGTCCGATCACTGCATCTGCCCCACGATTCTCAGCGATCTTCTCGAGCTTCTCAATGTTGGATTCGTTCAAAGCTTCCAGCTTGCTGGTAAGCTTATCGCTTTCCTGGTCGGACATATCCGTGATGTTCTGTACGATTCCTTTGAAGAAGTTGGTTCCAAGAACTGTTTGAACATTGATAAATCCGAGATACTCAGAAATTTCATAGCCATCAAAGCCGTTGGCGGCCGTCATCATAACTTTGCTCATTGAAATACCCTCCATACATTTGTGTACTCACATACCAAAAAATTATATCATATTTCGATTTTAATTAAAAGCACTTTTAACATTTGTATTCTCGTACAAACGATAGTAAAACTCTACGGAAAAATAGGTGTGTTCCTCGCTGTCTCCGATGAGTTTCCAGTCGGGATGTTCGTCTAAATTCGGGAAGTAGGTATCCGCTTCATAGGTGTATTCTACCTTGGTCACATGGGCATACTTGCAGTACGGAAGCAGCATCTCATACACCTTGCCTCCGCCGACACAGAAGATGTCCCTGCCCTCAAATTCCGCAAGTTTCTCAAACAGTTCCTCCTTCGAATGTACGACGATACCACCCCTCACGCTGAAGTTTTTGTCACGCGTCAGGATGATATTCTCCCTGCCCTTTAAGGGCATCCCGTTCGGGAAGGTCGCAAGCGTCTTTCTGCCGAGCACGATCACGCCGCCCATTGTAATCTGCTGAAAATGTTTCAGGTCCTCGGGGATGGAGACATGCTGTCTGCCCTTGTTGCCGATGGCCCAGTGATTATCTACTACTACAATAAGATCCATATGATTTCCTCTCCAAAAAATTTATACTGCAATGGGGATATTCTTTACCTGCGGTCCGGTCACATAATCCTCAATCGTAAAATCGTCCGGTGTAAATGCATAAAAGTCCTTCACATCGGGATTCAGGGTTACCTTCGGCGCCGGATGCGTTTCGCGGGTGATCAGTTCCTTCACAATTGGGATGTGTCTGTCGTAAATGTGCGCATCCGCGATCACGTGCACGAGTTCACCGGGCACGAGGCCGCAGCTTTGTGCAAGCATCATGACGAGCGCGGCATACTGCACCACATTCCAGTTGTTTGCAGCAAGAACATCCTGAGAACGCTGGTTTAAAATCGCATTCAGGCGATTGTCCGTGACGTTGAATGTCATGCTGTAAGCGCAGGGATACAAGTTCATCTCCGAAAGATCCGCATGCACGTAAATATTGGTCATGATGCGTCTGGAGTACGGATTGTTCTTCAGGTCATAGATTACGCGGTCCACCTGATCCATCTCACCCTCTTTGTACTTGTGCTTCAC
>CAMOHF010000249.1 GCA_946614685.1 uncultured Clostridia bacterium
TCTTCAGGGAGGCTTCCTTCATGCACAGCAGGTCTTTGATATGCTGAATGACAACGCGAGTCTGATCATCGTATCCTGCGGCCTGACGATCGTTATGATCACCGGTGGCATCGATATCAGCGTCGGCGGAGTGACTTCTCTTGTAGTCATGGCCTGTATTCTGTATTTGAACCACGGCGGAAATGTATTCGTAGCCGCATTGCTTGCTTTGGGAATCGGCCTGGCTTTCGGCCTGGTACATGGTTTCCTGATCAGCTACCTTGAGATCCAGCCCTTCATTGTAACCCTCGCGGGTATGTTCTTTGCGAGAGGTATGACAACCATCCTTTCGGTTAATCCTCAGAAGGTGGAGCATGAGGGCTTTGCAAATCTTCGAAGCACACAGATTGAGATTCCCTGGCTCGGATATACGGCGAAGAACGGAAACATTGTTCCGGCACGTATCGAGCTCGGCGTACTGGTTGCGGTATTCTGTTTGATCGTTGTATTCCTGCTCTTAAAGTTCCATCGTTTGGGACGAGGATTCTACGCAATCGGAGGAAACCAGACATCGGCTTTGATGCTTGGTATCAATGTAAAGAGAACCCGTTTCCTCGCTTATGTATTAAGCGGTCTTTTGAGCGGAGTTTCCGGTTTTGTACTTATGATGCACACCGGAGCCGCCAATGCGACCAATGCGGCCGGTATGGAAATGAACGCCATTGCGGCATCCATTATCGGAGGTACGCTGCTTACGGGAGGTGTCGGCAATGTTATCGGAACCTTCTTCGGCGTGATCACACTTACCACGATCAAGAAGATCGTAGTATCGAGCGGACTGAACCAGCCCTGGTGGCAGAGTATCACAACGGGAGGTATGTTGTGCTTCTTCATCCTCCTTCAGAGCGTGGTTTTAAGCCGCAGAAACAAAAAGAAAAAAGCAACCTGAAAAACCTAAAACAACTTCACAATAAAACCCCGAGGGGATGCCGGACGGCATCCCCTCACTCCTTTCTTCCGGCGGCGTTGATGCTGCCCGGTCTTACCGCATGCGGTCGAAGAGGGCGCGCAGCTTGTCTGCTGAAAATAACAAAGAGCTCCGAGTGATCGGAGCTCTTTTTCACAGGTTATGGGAGTCGGAAGATCCGGCTTATTCGAAATGTAATGCACTTCCTTCGACCTTTTTGCTTTCGTATACACCGCGATCTGCAAGCCTGTAAAGTTCTTCGAAGGATGCTTTGCTGCCTTCTTTGAAG
The DNA here is from genome assembly GCA_946614685.1 of uncultured Clostridia bacterium. Classification (GTDB taxonomy): domain Bacteria; phylum Bacillota; class Clostridia; order Lachnospirales; family Lachnospiraceae; genus Coprococcus_C. The sequence goes on from CAMOHF010000249.1 coordinate 1,236, forward strand.
AACGTAGCACCGGCGCTGACGCAGATCTTCTTGCCTTTGATTTCGGGAATATCCATCTTGGAGATTCCGGTAAAGACGCGATCCATGATCGCCTTGCCGGCATCTTTGTCGCACAGATTCATAATATATGCTGCATACTCATCGCCACCCAAACGGAAGATGATATCATGATCGCGGAAGGCTTGTTTTAACACATCCGCGATCCCGCGGATGACCTTATCACCGATATTATGACCGAATTCGTCGTTGATGCTTTTGAAATCATCCACATCCAGGATGCAGAGCATGCCTGTTTTGTCGTTCGCCATGGCATCGATCACTTTTCGCTCACCGCTGCCGCGATTTAAGATGCCTGTCATGATATCGGTGCTTGCCAGGATCTCAAGATTCTGGCGTTCCTTGGCTGAGGCCACGACGTCGTCTACATTCTTAAAACCGGCCAGCATAGCGCTTCCCGGGACATTGGCGTTGATCAGAATGTACGTAAACTGGTAATAATGTACCTCGCCGTTGTCCATAACACGGTAACTGGAGACGTACTCCTCGCTCTCCGAAAGCTTGCGGTTGATCGTATTAAGAGAGATGGCATCATACATCCACTCCTGATCCTCGGAATACACACGATCTTTCACGTACTGTTTGTAGAGCACATCATAGGGATAGACCTTTTCGCCTGCGCCCTCCATACCTTTTGTAACATAGCCGTCAAGCTTTAGGATCACCACATCGCCTGTCTGGGGATTAATCTTGAAGATATTGTAGTAATCGCGGCTCAAGGTTTCCACGATATCCAGCTGTTCTCTTAAATAGCGCTTATCGGAAATGTGCTTGCGGATAGATGAGTCAATGTCCCGGAAAGCAAGGACAAAATTATCGGTTTCTCCGGGCTGTCCTGCCAGTGCGAAAGCCATCTGGTGATAGGACATATTTCCGTCATCGGCCAGACGCATGTAATCCAGAGTGAACAGATCTCCGTCTTTGATCCGGGAGAATACGACATCCAGTTTCACATCCCTTTGGATGCTCTCTATGCTGTTTACAACAAATCGGTCTACGTATTCTTCGATAAAACGTTCGTAGTTGTCAAAACGAAATCCCAGTTCAACCGCATAACGATTCGTATTCTCTCCGGTTGAACGGTACAGATGCATCTTTTTTGTGGTGGCGTTAATGACCCAGATGGTGTGGTATTCTTTTCCGATTCCGGTGATGATACCTGTCAAACGCCGTATGCGTGCATTAAAGTCCTCGACCAGAGCACGCTGCTCTTCCGGATAGCTCGATGGGTCGATCAATTCATTTTCTTTTATGACGATATCTGATTGCATAGTTTCTCCTAAAAGTGTACTTTGT
>CAMOHF010000250.1 GCA_946614685.1 uncultured Clostridia bacterium
GTGCCCGAGGAAGCGTAGATGGCTTTCCACAGGAAATAGGCTACGAGGAGGTAGAGCATGTTGCCCACGATCATGATGAAGGTGGAGAGACGATAGGTCAGATTCTCCATGATTCCTGCTTTGGTAAGCGCAACATATTTCTTAAGATTCATGCGCAGCTCCTTTTCACCGGGTAATGGCACGATTACTGCGTAATCGCACCGCCCTCATATATCTTCTTGATCACTTCTTCGGTTGAGATTTCTTCAAGTTGCATATCTTTGATCTTTACGATTTCCTGAATCTGGCCGAGGACCTTCATAACGCCGGTCTTGCTCTCGTCTACCAAGACGGAGATCCAGTCATCGTCGGAGGATACGGAAGCTTCCGTAACCGTCGATTTGATTTTTTCTTCTGCATCGCTTCTGTCGCCGGAAGGACGAAGCTTCAGGGTACGGTATGCACCAAAGAACTGCTTTAAGTGTTCGATGTCATTGTCGTACAGCATTTTGCCGTGGTCGATGATCACGATGCGGCGACACAGAGCATCCACATCGCCCATATCATGGGTGGTAAGGATCACGGTGGTTTGCTTTTCTTTGTTCAGCGCATGGATCAGTGTACGGATGCGTGCCTTCATGGATACATCAAGTCCGATGGTGGGTTCGTCAAGGAAGACCATCTTCGGATTGTGCAGAAAGGCCGCGAGAATGTCGCTTAAGGTACGCTGACCGAGGGACATCTGACGGACCGGCTTTTTGATGATCTCGTCCATGTTCACCAAAGAAGCGTAGAGCTCAAGCATCTCGTTGTAGTCCTTGGTCTCGATCTGGTAAATGTCCTTCAAAATCTTAAAGGACTCGATCAGTGGAAGAGACCACCAAAGCTGGCTTCTCTGACCGAATACTACGCCGATTTCCTGTGCATTCTTCGTGCGGTGTTTGTAGGGTACATTGCCGCCGACAAGGATTTCTCCGGAGGTGGGTTCAAGGACACCCGTCATCATCTTGATGGTGGTGGACTTGCCTGCACCGTTCGGGCCAAGGTAACCGACAATCTCACCGCGGGAGATATCCATGGAGATATCATCTACCGCACGGAGAATCTTGTAATCTCTCGAGAAGAGATCTTTCAAAGTTCCCTTCACACCCTCACGCCGGTTAAGTACCTTGAATTCCTTTGTGATGTGTTTCATCTGTAATACAGGTTCCATAATACGGCACCTCCCCATGTAAAAAAGATAAAGAAGATTATACGGGAAGTTGTAGTTTTTTTCAACCAGGAGATGTGTTGATCTGCGAGCAGAGTTCTGTGTGGAAGCTCCGTGAGACGATCTACTGGGCATCCCGATTCACGAATCTCGCCGTACGCAAACGGCGCACGTTTGACATCCTGTCAAATGAGCGCCTGTCTCGCCATCCGTGGCTCGACTTGCTGAGATTCACGGGATGCAAGTAGATGTGTCTCACTCCCGCTGACCACACATCACCCTGCCCGCAGATCTATACACATCCGTATAAACATGAATATATGCAAAACCCCTTGCGTAATCCTACATATTGTAGTATCATGTATGCGTATAACTATTGGTTGTAGGAGATTCTTCTATATAATAGGGTGAGAGGTAGCCATGTTATCCAAAAGAAGACAAGCTGTTCTTTTGATCATTACGATGCTTATCATATCAGTGTTCACGCTGGTTCCGGCGAAGAGTGTCCATGCGGAAAGCCAGGGACAGATCTCCGCAGGTGTTACCGATGTGCGTTGCCGTGCAACACCCGACGGTGACATTATGAAAGACACATCCGGTTCCACCATCTACTTAAACGGCGGACAGGCTCTTACCATCATCGACAAATCCAACTCGGCATGGTACAAGGTTTCCTTTTCTTACAGGGGAGCCAATTACACCGGCTATGTTTCCTCTCAGTTCATCACAGAAACCAATTCGGCTCCGGCAACAGCACCGGCATCGACGCCTTCTTCGGACGGCGATTTTGAGGCGTCCCTTTCGAATCAGGGATTCCCGGAAAGCTACAAGCCTTATCTTCGCGAACTTCACGCAAAGTATCCCAACTGGGTATTTAAGTCCGTACAGACGGGTATCAACTGGAACACACTTGTGGACAACGAGATCAACAAGCAGGGCCAGGTGAAGAACCTGATCCAGTGCTACGGATCCAATTATCATTACAACTGGAGATCCACTTCGGTGGGTTACGATTACAAGAATGACCGATGGAGTCCTTACGACGGCTACGACTGGTACGCCGCATCCGACGGCATCGTGGCCTACTACCTCGACCCGAGAACCTATCTCTACGAGGATTACATTTTCCTCTTCGAGAGCCTTTCCTATCAGCAGGGCTTACAGAATGAGCAGGGCGTGGAGGCAATCCTCGCGGGAAGCTTTATGTCTTACGCCAAGCCTTCGGGCTCAAGCCAGACTTATGCACAGATTATCATGACCGCCGCGGCGCAAAGCGGCGTGAGTCCTTATCATATCGCATCCCGTATCCGTCAGGAGATGGGATCATC
>CAMOHF010000251.1 GCA_946614685.1 uncultured Clostridia bacterium
CAACAACACCTACGATGGACGTTTGGATGACAATCGTGACAGGAAGCGCAAGGTTACCATCAAGAGAGATAAAAAGAAGGCACAGCGCGTCAATGAGCGCGTGAAGGCCGAGACGAGACATCTGCGCGAGGATTCCGAGGATCTTCAGATTGAGATGAAGACACTGCTTCGCCGCAACAAGATGCCGTCTTTCTGTAAGAGCAGATTCTATCATGCACTCTTCCATCCGCATGGCGCAGATGAGCTCCTTGTGATGCTCATTTCCCTGGTGGCCGGATTCGCGGGAATTCCCGCTCTTATGATGCTTATATTCAAGAAACTTGTCTTTGAAAAGAAGACAGGTATCAATATGGCTGCATGGTGTGTGGGCGTATTTGCGATCACACTGATCCTGATGCTTGTCATATACTTCCTGATTCTCAATAAGACAAGATTTGCGCATGCTGATATCATTGCGCAGACGCGAAGCATTACCGACAAGATCAAGGCCAATGAAAAGCAGGCCAAGGCCATCAAGAACGCCATCGAGAAGGACAAGGACGAAAGCAGCTATCATCTGGATGCATTTGATGAGAAGCTGGACAAACTCGATGCGGAAGCAGACGGTATCAGCAGGGAGAAGCAGGAGGTGCTTCGAACCTTCGAGGACGAGACAAAGCATATCATCACGCAGGAGATCGAGGGACGTCGTCTTCCCAAGTTGGAGGATATGAAGGAACAGCTTCATGTTCTCGAGGAGGAAATCGGCGCAGGTGAAGATGCCTACTCGGAGAAGGTTATCAGCATCAGTAACCAGTATGCATCCTTCCTCGGCGAGGATATGTGCCGTGAGGACAGACTGAAAGATCTGATCAATCTGATGGAGGAAGATCAGGCGGAGACAGTATCGGAAGCAATTGCGATCTACAAAGGACGCTAATTCATGTTAAGAAGAAAAAAGACGGGACCCGCGGAAGGCGGGGACCGCATACAAAACGAGGAAGAGCAGATTATAAAAACTGCGCCGCGCAAGACCGGAGGGACCAGGACAGGCATCCTTCTCATCCTGCTTGCTGGCGCGGTTTGTTTTGGTGTGCTTGTTTATTTTAGGACAAGAGAGTACAAGGGATACAAGGTCGTGAACACCGGCTCTATCGGCTACGAGAATACAGCGGAGTATCTGATCTTCGGGGAGAATCTTCTCAAATATACGGCAGACGGTGTTTCTTATATCAATAAGGAAGGCGATGTCGTGTGGACCACCGGTATCAATATGAAAAAACCGATCGCGGTGGTGAGCGGACGCTATGCGGTGGTTGCCGATATGAACGGCAACTCGGTCTGCGTATTTGATATTGAGGGAGAGGTCAGCAATCTGACCATGCCGTACAAGATCTGTGATGTCGACGTGGCGAACCAGGGTGCGTTTGCCGTGGTTCTCGAGAGTGATAAGACCAACTATATCAATCTCTACAATAAGCACGGAGAGATGATCTACGAGATGCAGACCACGATCGACAAGAGCGGTTATCCTCTTGATATCGCGATCTCCAATGACGGAGAGAAACTCTTCACAAGCTATATGAGCGTGGGTGCGCAGGGAATGGAGAACAATCTCGCTGCGTACAATTTCGGAGACGTGGGACAAAACAGCAACGCCGACCGCATGGTGGGCGGCTATAAGATGAGCGGACAGGTGGTTCCGCGTGTGGAATTTGCGGACAATGATACCGTGGTTGCTTTTGGTACCCATTCTTTGAATATCTATGGTATGAAGGAAAAACCGAACGCCAGAAAGACCATCCCTTTTGACAAGGAAATCAAGAGCGTGTTTTCCTGTGAATCTTACGTGGGTGTCGTGCAACCGTTAAGGACTGCGACGGACACGGATGCGGCTCGTCCCGACGAAGATAAGTACAGAATCCGCGCTTACAATCTGAGAGGTAACAGACAGTTCGATGTAAATATCGATTTCGAATATGATGCCATTTACGCTACGGATGACGAACTTATCGTAACCGGCGGCAACGACTGCGCCATCATCCGTAAGAACGGCAGCATCAAATATCGCGGCAAATTAGACGGCAAGATCGTAAGCATGGCTCCGGCGGGAGGTATGCTCAGTTACGTGGTCGTATACGAGGATCGTACCGAGTTGATCAAACTGAAACTGACACCGAACAAAAAGATGGCGGAGGAGTCATGAATTTTCTGACCGTATTGATCATCATCCTGTTCGGGCTCGGTATCCTTTGGGGATATTTCCGCGGGATGTTTAAAATGCTCTATAAGGTGGTGGCCTTTCTTTTGGCCATCGCCATTTCACATTTTCTTGCGCCTGTCGTAAGCGATTTTATCGTGAATAATACGACGATGGACGACTACATCAAAAGCAAAATCGAAAGCAGGATTCGTTTCGAAGCGGAGCAGCAGATCCGTGCAAAGCTCGCGGAGTCTCTTTCGGGTATGTCTATTCCTGTAGACGACGCAATGGTGAATGAAGCCCTGGGACAGGAACTGACAAGAAAT